>JBFZEN010000383.1:0-6172 GCA_041306805.1 bacterium | reverse complement strand
CACGATGGCGAGTATGGCGCCGATCTGAATCGAGATTTCGAACGTTTTCAGGAATTCGGTGTTCTCCATTCCCAGCGCCGACGAGGCGAGAATCATGTGTCCCGTGGACGACACGGGCAGGAATTCGGTCAGTCCCTCGACGATGGCGACGATGATTGCCTGAAACAGTGTCATGAAAAGACTCTCCTCCGTGATGGGGTGAAGCCGCAGAACAAAGGGTTTTACGGGAATCTTAACAAAGGCGGCCGCGGAAAACCGATTTCCGGAATTCAGCTTCATCCGGACCGGGGCGCCTCATTCGCAGGCCGTATCGGCGGCGGAAGCGGACGTCAAACGGGGCCGCGGTGTTCCGCGGCCCCCCACGGTATGCGGCTTAAAGCGGTTTCACCGGAACGCCGATTTCCACGATGTGCATGCGCTTCGGATGGTCTGACGGGTTGTTCAGGCAGAATTCAAGGCAAGGCCTGTCGTCGGGCTGGTATCCGCTGCCGGGCAGCCATGTGCCGTAGACGTAATCCCATGCCTGCTGGAATTCGTCTTCACTGATTTCGAAATGTGCCACCGCGTATCTGCCCTGCGGCACGTCCATTTTCCCGATCTCCCCGTCCACCTTGAAGTCCCGGGGGACGGAAATGCAGACGCTGATTCTCAGCTTGTCGGCGTCCGTGATTTCGGGATCATCGTGGTACACGGTGAGGCATTTGAAATCGGGCTGCTGCGTCAAGCCGCGCGGCCCCGCCCAGGTCATGAGCCTGCTCCACAGCTTTCCGAACAGCGCGGAATCGCCCTTGTAAGGGCCGATGTGACGCACGTAGGCCAGAGTCATGGACGGGATCGTTTTCACTTCCACTTGCGTTTTTTCTGCGATTGACATTTTCGGTTTCCTCCCGGTTTTGTTTTTTTCAACGGGTTCTGCACGGTCGGCGCCGCCGGCGTTGCTGAACCCGTCAAGATAACCATGGGAGGAAACAAATTCTTTTCCATTGTTGCGTTTCGTTTTGCCATTCTTGCTTTGTGCAGCCCGGATCACCTGGAAACGGCGAAAACCGCCCGCGCGCCACCGGCTCGCGCTCATTCCGAACGTTCCGCGGAACAGCTTCGCGAAAGACGCCGGTCCGGAGAAGCCCACGTCGAAGGCGATTTCGGTGATCGATTTCCCGGGGTTCGCCACGAGCATCGATGCGGCCTTCTCGACGCGCAGCCGCTGCACGTGGCCTGCAAGGGTTTCACCCACCATGGCCCTGAAGATGCGGTGGAAATGGTACGGCGAGAAGTGGGCGATCTGCGCCAGTTCCCTCAACGGCAGCGGACGGTCGATGTTCGACTCGATGTGGTCCATCACGCGGTTGATGCGGGCCCGGTATTCCTGTTCCTGAACCGAGGTTTTCATGCGGCGGAGGGTTGAAACCGTCACCAGGGCTTGCTGGTGAGGTGGGTCAGAAACAAGCCGAACGTGGTGAGGCTGAACAGGATCTGCGTCATGGCGATGAGGCGTATCAGGCGGTTGTTGGGCATGATGTCGCCGTATCCCGTGGATGTGGCCGTCACCACGCTGTAATAGATGAAGTCGACGTATTGGACCTTTTCGGTGCGGTTCTGATGGAATTTGTGGATGATCGAGCGGACATGCGACTCGATGTTGAAAAGCGAATCGTTCAGCAGGGTGGACTCGTGGTACAGTTCAAGCATGCCGATATTCAGCCGGTCGGATTGCGCGATCAGGCGGGGGTCGATGTAATTCCTGCGCTGTTCCAGCCCCTGGGACTGGATGCGCGCCGTGATTTTGAATATTTCATACTCGTTGAGCGACAACTCGAGCCTGAGCCGGGCGGCCGCCGCCTCCTGGTCGCCGCGCCCGAGCGTCTCGGACCTTGTGCTGTCCGCCGACGGGACGAGGGCCAGGGCGCGTTCGAGAGAGTCCTTTTTTAGCGCCAGAGGTTTGAGGCTGTCGGCCAGGGCCTGGTCGAGGTTGCGGCCGAAATTCTTTTCAATGTTCGCCGCGAGCGTGTCTTCGGCCGTCCTGCAGGCGGCGATGTCCCTGTTGATACGGGCGATGTTCGATTTCAGAATTGACACGCGCCTGAAAAAGGGCGACAGTTCGCGGTTCATGTCGCTGATCGAGAACGGCATGTTCACGTCGCCGACGTCGATATCGTAATTGTTTTCGTACAGCGAATACAGGTTGACGGTCGATTCGTTGAATTCGTGGGTGACGATGAAACTCGATGTGTTCACGTTCCACAGTGTCCAGTATACCGCGGCGAAGATGAAGATGGACGCGAAATACGTCGCGATGAGCGGAATGAGGTGTTTGCTTCTGAATGCCATACCGTGTAACTTAATTCCCCCCGGCCGGAATGTCAAGCCTTTTTCGGGCCTGCGGGCTTCAGGTTAAAACCGGTCCGAGTCCCAGACCAGGGGCTCGAAAGGCTTGAAAAAACATTTCAGGATGTCTGGGCGCCGCAGGTCCAGCAGGCGCACCATGCAGCGCGTGTTCTCGCGGGCCGAGATCAGAAAAGGCCCGAACAGTTCCTTTTCCCTTTCGTGGACGAAGGGGATGTCGATTCCGGTTTTGTTCGCCAGCCGGGCCATCACGCGGAGCAGCGAGAACAGCGCTTTTTCCCCGCCGGGCGCCATCCCAAATTCCTGAATGAGCAGGGAATCGGCGCCGGGCATGCCCCTGGCGTAACAGACGGTTTTTTCCCCGTCAATGCCCGTCCAGAAAAAATCGTTGGACAGGTTGGGGAAACGGGCCTGATTTTCCCAGTACCCGCGGTTCCTCGCCACCGGGCCGGTTCTGCCCCGGCCGTACCGCGAGTGCATCTTTTTGAGGGCGTCCAGGTCGCGCGACAGCCTGGCGCTGCGGCAGTGAATCTCCGGCAGGCGGTCCGGCAGGCATATCCTCAGGTCGAGCATGCGCAGCGAAAAATATCCCAGGCGCGCGTAATACGGCTGGATGCGCGCGAACAGCATGGAGACGGGGGCGCCTTTCTGGGCGGCGTATCGCAGGGCGTCTTCGATGCACAGCGCGGCGAGGCCCCTGTCCCTGAATTCGGGATCGGTGCCCACATCGGCGATGCCGCCGCACAGCACGGTTTTCCCGCCCGGAATGCGCAGGCGCCTGAATACGACGCGGCACGTCGACACCGGGCGGCCGTGGATCACCGCGATCCGGACATGGGGGGGTTTGAACGCGGGGTCGGTTGCGGCGCGGCGCCTGAAAAAGGAGGGGGAAACGTCTACAAAGGCCCGTCCGAGCAGGGCGTGCACGAAGGGCAGTTCCTTTTCTTTCGCTGCGCGGATCGAAACCATGGAACACGGATTATGCGGATTTGAACGGATCATTCATATTTGAAAATTGGAAGATTGGAAAATTGAAAGATTGGAAGATCAGGCAATTGTTCTATTCCTTTTTAAAATCGTGCACCGTCATGAAGGTAAAAGGCCCTATGGTTTTTCCCGGGGCGATTTTTCTCTTTTCGAGCACGGCGAATTCGACCTTGCATCCGTCCCCGGCCACCGTGTCGGCCAGCCTGACGCAGGGGCCGATGACGCAATCGCGGCCGATGCGCGTTTTTCCCGTCAGGCTGGTGAAGGGGCGGACGATGGTGTCGCTTCCCACGCGCACGTCCGGCTCGATGTACACCGATTTCGGGTCGACCACGGTCACGCCCTGCTCGAGCAGGCGGTCCACGACCTTCGACTGCAGCCAGGCCTGGGCTTCGGCCAGGTGCTTCCGGTTGTTGATGCCCATGAGCACGGCCGGGTCGCCGGCCGTGAGGGTTTCGACGGGCCGTCCGTTTTGCACCAGCATCTGGATGATGTCGGTGAGGTAATATTCCCCCTGGTCGTTGTTCGAACCCAGGCGCGGGAGCAGGGGGAGCACCTCCTCCCATCGGAACACGTAATGCGAGGTGTTGACCTCGGTGATGCGCTTTTCACCGGGCGAGGCGTCGCGCTCTTCGACGATGCGGACGAGTTTTTTCGACGGGTCGCGGACGATGCGCCCGTACGACAGGGGCGGGTCCATGACGGCCGTCATCAGGGTGGCCGAGGCCCTGGTCTTCCGGTGCCTGGCCAGTAACTTTTTGAGCACGGCCGCCGTGAGAAAGGGCGTGTCGCCGGCCAGCACGAGCACGTCGCCGCGGAAACCCGCGAGCTGTTTGGCGGCGGTCATCAGGGCATGGCCCGTGCCGAGCTGCCGCGTCTGTTCGGCATATTCCAACCTGTTTCCGAGTTTTTCACGCACGCGCGCCGCCTGATAGCCCACCACCACGAGCACCCGGCTGGCCCCGGCCTTTTGGCACGCTTCGATGACGTAAGAAACGAGGGGTTTTCCCATGACGGTGTGCAGCACCTTCGGAAGGGCCGAGCGCATGCGCACGCCTTTTCCGGCGGCCAGGACCACGGCCGCTGTATTCCGCTTGGGGGCGGTCATTAAAAAACTCCTATCCAGAAAAAATCATCCCAATCAATTTATTATGAGGAATCAACCTGATTTTATATATTTATCGATACGGCGATGTATATCCCTGATTTTTTCTGGATAGGCCGGTAACGATCGAGATTGGTTTTCCGGAGTCATTCGGCCTATTTGATGTTGTTCCAGAGGGATACCGACACCCAGATGGCGACGATCAGAACGAAGATGTAGAAAAGCAGGTTCTTGACGAAGGGGGCCTTGTTTTTGCCCGTGCTCTTGTGCAGCCATCCGCGCCAGTTGCAGCCCGTGCAACGGTAGGGGCGGTAGGGCAGGGTCGAGCGGAGGCCCCGCTCGATGACGTTTTTCGAATGTGAGCGATGCAACGTCCAATGGCCGCATTTGGGGCAGGGAAGTGGCATGGCGTTTCCTTGATCTGACACGTTTGAATATACTATTATTTAAAGAATAAAATCAAGGTGTTTTTCAGTTTGACTATGCTCTTATCATTGTGATTAACAGCAGAAAGAATAACAAATCCTGTTCGCTTCGCTCACAGGACCCATCGGCCGCAAAGACCGCCAAGCACGCCAAGAAAAGGTTTTAATGACGCCTACGGCGCTTGAATTTCAGGATCATGCCAATGGACAGGCGCCGAAGGCGTCATTTTTTTCCTTCGCGTTCTTGGCGCTCTTGGCGGTTCATTTTTAAACCTCGCCGATGGGCTGAGGAAACAGCACCTCGCGGGCCGCCTCGAGGCAGTACGAGTCCGTCATGCCGGCCACGAAATCGACCACGCAGCGGTCGGGCCTGGCCTCGGCCTCGTACAGGACCCTGCGCTTGAAAATGAATCCGCCGAAGTGCTGCGCGACCTTGAACGGCGACCGGCCGTAAGAGCGCCTGTCCCAGGCGTGGTCGGTGAAAAAGCCCTTCAAGAAGCCGAAAAGAGCGGTCATGAGGCTGCGTATGGCATTGTCGCTTTTCAACAGCCCCGGGTGGCTGTAGATGCGGCGGTAGTTGAATTCTTTCAGCCTGCACAGCATGGCGAATTTTTCGTCCGAAAACCAGATGGCGTTCTTTCCCTGCGAGGCCTCGACCGCGTCGCGCACCAGGGCGTCTATGATTTCGCCGTTTGTCGATCCCAGGTTTCTGCGCAGGTCGCGCGGCACGTCCTGCAGGGTGATGAGCCCGGCCGTGACGGCGTCTTCGATGTCGCGCCCGAGGTAGGCGATCTTGTCGGCGATGCGGACGGCGCAGCCTTCGTAAGTGAGCGGGGCGCCCTGCCGGCGGCGTATGGTTTCGAGGTTTTTTTGTCTTCTGGACGGGGTGATCGACCGGGTGAAGTCTTCCCCGCAATGCGAGGCGATGCCGTCGCGCACGGCGTAAGTGAGATTCAGGCCTCGGCCGTCATTGCATATTTTGTCGACCACGCGCAATCCGTGGACCTCGTGAATGAAGCCGCCCGTGTCGCGCGCGAGGGCGTTCAGCGCCTTTTCGCCGATGTGGCCGAACGGCGCGTGGCCGAGGTCGTGCCCCAGGGCGACGGCCTGCGCGAGCTCGATGTCGAGGCCGAGCCCCTTGCAGATGGTGGTGGCTATGGTCGAGACGTGCAGCACGTGCTCGATGCGCGTGCAGATGTGGTCGTTGTGGGGAGAGAAAAAGACCTGGGTTTTGTGCTTCAGCCGCCTGAAGGGGGAGGAATGGATGATGGCCGTCTGGTCGCGGAAGTAGTCTCCGCGCAGGTCGGGCCTG
>JBFZEN010000382.1:0-7126 GCA_041306805.1 bacterium | reverse complement strand
AACCGTGTTGAAACTGAGGCATGTGGACGTGGGAGGCGGTCTCGGCGTCGACTACACCCATGTCGTGGATGAAGCCGGACAACCGAAAAAGGAGATGTCCCCGAAACGGCTTTTCGACGCCCTGCTGCCCTTTCTCGAGGCGTGGAAACTCCGCGTCATCTTCGAGCCGGGCCGCTACATCGTGGCCGACGCCGGCACTCTGGTGACGCGGGTGACCCTGACCAAGGAAACCGGGGTGAGAAAATTCGTCGTGGTCGACGCGGGAATGAACGACCTGATCAGGCCCTGCCTCTATTCGGCCTATCACCAGATCGTCGAGGTGCACAGGCGCGGCTCGGAGCCGGAGAAGGTGAGTGTGGTGGGACCGATTTGCGAATCGGGTGATTTTCTGGCCCACGACAGAATGCTGCCCCGCGTCGATCGGGGCGACCTGCTGGCCGTGATGGCCGCGGGCGCCTACGGGTACTCTCTGTCTTCGAATTACAACAGCAGGCTCCGCGCTCCGGAGGTTTTAATCGAGAACGGCTCGTTCCGCATCATCCGCGAAAGGGAAAAAACCGACATGCTGTGGCGGGGGACGGAGCTGGATGCAAAGTGAAGCAGGCCAGGGGTTCCGGGTTAAAGTGCTGAGATCTGAATATCGTTGATTTTAGATCTCAGATCAACGATATTCGATTTCAGATGTCAGATCGTTCCATGTTTTGAGTTCTGAAATCAGAGATCTTTAATAAAAATTCACCGTCAAAATAGTATTTTATATTTTTGATATTTAACTTTTTATATTTTTTCTGCCGTCACCACCATCTCATCCCCAATGTTTAAAAAAGACAGCGTCCTGTAAACCGCGTTATGGACAAGGACGATTGGTTTCTTCATGATATCGGACCTGTTCGTCATTCGGTTGAACGCCTCCTGCCGCTCCGCCGTCCCCAATTTCTTCTTCCCCGTGAAGCGCCTCAGCCTGGGAAGCAGAACGTAAACCAGAATGTTTTTCAGTTCCATGGACGAGCGGATCCGCTTGACTTCCAGACCGTTCTTCTCGAGCAGAAGGCGCACGGTTTTTTTCGAGAAATAGTTCGCGTGATCCGGTCCCATGGCCCACCACCGTGATCCGAGCAGTCTCGCTATCAGGCTGTCGGCCTGGGGCACCTGGACCACGAGCAATCCCCCGTCCTTTAACAGACGCGACGCCTTCGCGACCACCCGGTCGGCGTTTTGGATGTGCTCGAGCGCGTCCCACAGGGTGATCACTTCGAAGGATTCCGTTTCTGGACAATCGAGAAAGTCGCCCTGCCACACGGGAATGCCGAACCTGTTTTCGACAAACTCCGCGTTTTCCCGGCACATCTCCACGCCACGGACGGCATAGCCGAGCTCTCTGCCTGTCAGAAGGAAATGCCCGAACCCGCACCCCACGTCGAGCACCGGTCCCGATGCATGGGTTTTTCCGATGACGCGGTACCGCAGCAGGTTCCTCTGTTTTTTGATCCAGAGGTCTCCCTGCGCCACGCGTTCCGACACATCCCGCGATTTATAGCGGGTGTAATCGACGGATTGGCGGAACCGGGAGGGGATGAAGAGGAACCCGCACTCGGCACACCGCCAGACCTCGAAATCCGGCTTTTTGAAGCGGACGGCAAAGCCGTCAGGCCCCGTACGGCCGCATATGATGCATTTCAAATCGGAGCAATCCTTCATGGATGAGAAAATATTATAGAACCCGCATGAAAATTAGGAATATCAAAAATTAAAATGAAAAATGACAAATCAAAGATCAAAAATATAACCCGGGTTTAGCAGTACACTTACATTGCAGGTTTTACATTTTAATTTGTCATTTTGAATTTTGATTTTTAATATTTGATATATGACGTTATTTCGGTCCTCGATTGCGATTTACGGTGCCCGATGCACGAAGCCCGTCTTCCATTGCCGACTGCCTCCTGCCTACTGCCGACTTTTTTCTTGTAACTCTGGACCATGAACTCTGAACCTGGAACCTAGAACCGTTATGCGTACAGCCCCCGCAATTCCGAGGCCTTGACCACGCGTTTGATGCCGACGATGAAGGCCGCCGTGCGCATCTTGACCTTGAATTCCTTGGCCGTGGACATCACGTCTTTGAAAGCCGTGACCATGATGCGCTCGAGTTCCTCGTGCACCTTTTTTTCTTCCCAGTAATACCCCATCCGGTTCTGCACCCATTCGAGGTAAGACACGGTCACACCGCCCGCGTTCGCCAGGATGTCGGGAATGATATGCACGCCTTTGGCGTATAGAATTTCATCGGCTTCGGGCGTGGTGGGGCCGTTCGCCCCTTCGGCGATGATTTTGGCCTTGATGCGTTCCGCATTTTCTTCGGTGATCTGGGCTTCGAGCGCGGCCGGCACGAGAATGTCGACGTCCTCTTCCAGAATCTGCATGGGATCGTCGTAAGCCTCGACCTTGACGGACTTTTCAAAACCCTTCAGGCATCGGTTCTTGTTTTTCTGGATGTGCTCGACGGCCGTTTTCATGTCGATGCCGTTCTTGTTGAAGAAGGCGCCGTCCACATCGGATATCGCCACGATTTTCGCCCCCATGCCCTCGAGAATGACGCCCGCGTTCATGCCCACATTGCCGAACCCCTGAATGGCCACGCGCGCGCCCTTCAGGTCGAAGCCGATGTGTTCGTGCTGCGTCATCTCGCGCACGCATAGGGCGAGCCCGAGCGAGGTGGAGGTGTTCCGCCCCTCCGATCCGTACAGCTCGAGCGGTTTGCCCGTGATCACGGCCGGCAGGAACTTTTTATAGTGCATGGAATAGGTGTCCATCATCCATCCCATGATTTGCGGATTGGTGTTCACGTCCGGAGCCGGAACGTCCTGGTCGGGTCCGAACAAGTCGGCCATTTCGGCGAAATAGCGCCGTGACAGCAGTTCAAGCTCGTTCTTGCTCAGGCCTCGCGGATCGACCACCACGCCTCCCTTGCCCCCTCCGAACGGCACGTTCACCACCGCGCATTTGTACGTCATCCAGAAGGCCAGGGCGCGCACCTCGTCGGCCGACACGTTCGGGTGGAAGCGGATTCCGCCCTTGGCCGGGCCGCGCGCGATGCTGTGCTGGCAGCGGTATCCCCTGAAGATGCGTATGGAGCCGTCGTCCATGCGCACGGGAAGGTTCACCTCGGTCATGCGCCGCGGCTGCTTGATCATCGCGACCTGGTCATGGGTGAGCTTGAGAATTTTGGCGGCTTCGTCGAACTGTCGCATCGCAATCGCGAATGCATCCATGGTCATGGCCATAAAACCTCCAATATTAAATCGAAAATAAAACCATATCGTTTCAAAACGATTCCGCCTCGTCGATGAGCATGACGGGAATGTCGTCTTCGATTCTGTATTTCAGGCGGCATGCCTTGCACGTCAATTTGGCGTTTTTTCTGTCGTAGTCGAGATCGCCCTTGCATTTCGGGCATACGAGAATATCGAGCAGTTCCTTGCTGAGCATATATTTTTTCCTTCACAGAATTTGTTCTCGAATAATAAAAATACGAAAGTTTATGGTAAATAGCAATCAGGGGAATGACATGAATTGATCGAATGATCAATTTTATTGATACAATTCGCATAAAAACCGGTATTTGACCAAAATGATCCGATATTTTTTACTCCATTCGATTTTTTTTCATATTTTCAGATGCTTGATATTGTGATGCGCAGTGAGGACCGGATCAATGAATGAAAGCTCGGAAAATAGCATGGCAAGTCGATAGTAAAGAAACAGCGGTTCCCTTTATTTGCCGATCAGTTTGTCTTTCATCCACCCGACGATCTCCGCGTCCGCCCGGACGGGCCGGCCCTTCGGGTCCGTGAAGCAGTGCAGGGTCCACCCTTCAGCCCGCATGCCGTCCTTTCCCTGCACGAAAACCTTGTAGCCCAGCCTGATCTTGAGCCTGCTGAGTTCCTCCATTCTCGTGTGGACGCATACCACCTCATCGTATAAAACCGGCAGCTTGTACCGGCAATGGGCTTCGATCACGGGCAGAAAGTATCCCTGCTCTTCCATGGATTTGTACGTCAGTCCCGCCGCCCTCAACAGCTCCGTGCGGGCCGATTCAAACCATTCCAGATGCCGGGCGTGGTAAACCACGCCCATCTGATCGGTGTCCGCGTAGCGCACGCGCACCGTATAAACGAAGGGACCGATGCCGCCCATAATTTCTCCTGATGATGGAATATCCGTTCCGCGTTTCGCGCATTTAAAATACGAAAACCGGCCGGCAATTGCAACCTTCCATTCCGGCCGGGCGAAACAATTTGCATATTTGTTGAAATTCTTTATATTGAGGCAATACTCGCCCCATTCGAGGAGCCGGCCCATGAATCATTTCGACCATGACGCAGCAACCTGGGACGACGATCCCGACAGGCACGAGCGCGCCCGCCTCGTGGCCCAATGCATCCGGACCCACCTGCTCCTGTCACCCCAGATGACGATGCTCGAATACGGCTGCGGAACCGGCCTGCTTTCATTCACGCTCAGGCCCTACCTCGGCCGCATTTTCCTTGCGGACACTTCACCCGGCATGATCGAAGTGGTGCAGCGGAAAATCACCGCCTCCGGTGCGGTAACCATGACCCCGCTTCTGCTCGACCTCGAAAGGGATCCCCTTCCCAGGATGCGCGTCGATCTGATCTGCACCTTGATGACCCTGCACCATGTCAAGGACATCGGCAAAATACTGAAACGTTTTCACGACATGCTCAACGCCCCCGGCTGGCTGGCCGCAGCGGACCTCGACATAGAGGACGGTTCCTTTCACGGTCCCGATTTCCAGGGTCACAGGGGATTCGAAAGGGCCTGGCTCGCCGCCCAGGCCGGGCAGGCCGGATTTGCCGGAGTCCGCCTCGAAACGGCCGCTTCCGTCACGCGGAAACTCGAAAAGGGCGTGCGTTCCTATCCCGTGTTCCTGATGACCGCTGAAAAAAAGGGCCGGTCGATGAAGGATTCCCCATGAAACAGAAATCCCCTCCAAACGACCTCGCCTTGGTCCTGTGCGGAGAGCAGGGTCAGGGCATCCAGACCGTGGAGCAGACGCTGACGCTCGTATTGATGCGGGAGGGGTACCACGTCTTTTCGACCAAGGAATACATGTCGCGCATCCGCGGCGGCAGCAGTTCGACTCTGGTCCGTGTCTCCGGCCGTCCCGCGGCATGCCCCGTGGACCGCATCGACGTGCTGGTCGTTCTGGGCAAGGGGACCATGACCCATCTTGAAAAACGCCTCACAAAAAAGACCTTGATCATCGGCGACCATGCCGTGCTGGGAGCCGACGCCCGCGTCGTGGATGTCCCTTTTTCCAGGCTCGCAACGGAGGCCGGGGGGGATTTGTTCACGAGCGCCGTAGCCGCAGGGACCCTGGCGGGATTGCTGGGGATTCCCGTTGAAGGACTGGAAAAAGTTCTGGCCGACCGCTACCGGGCCAAGGGTTCCGACATGGTGGAAAAAAACCGGACAGCGTCCGGAAAAGGACACGCGGAGGGAAGGACTCTGGCGGACAGGCTCCGATTTAAAAATCCGCTTCAAAAGGACGGCCGTGTTTCGGCCCTTCAACTCCACAATGGCGGAAGCGCCGTGACCTTCGGGGCCGTGGCCGGCGGATGCAATTTCATGGCCTCCTACCCGATGTCGCCGGGCACCGCGGTACTCGAGGGCTTGGCCTCGCATGCCCGCGATTTCGGCCTTGTCGTGGAACAGGCCGAGGATGAAATCGCGGCCGTGAACATGGCTTTGGGGGCCTCCTACGCAGGGGCAAGGGCTATGGTCACCACGTCGGGCGGGGGATTCGCGCTGATGACGGAGGGCGTGAGCCTTGCCGGCATGATCGAGACCCCCGTGGTCATCCATATTGGACAGCGCCCCGGTCCGGCCACGGGCCTGCCCACGCGCACCGAGCAGGGAGACCTTGAACTGGCCCTGTACGCCGGACACGGGGAATTCCCGAGAATCCTGTTCGCGCCGGGAACGCCGGCTGACGGTTTCAGCCTCACGGCCCGGGCCTTCGACCTGGCCGACAGGTTCCAGATACCGGTAATCATATTGACCGACCAGTTCTTCATGGATTCCTATTCCGGTACGCCGCCCTTCGATTTGTCGCCGGTAAACCATGAACGCCACATCGTTCAAACAGGCGCCGGTTATCAAAGGTACCATTTGACGGCCGACGGCATATCCCCGCGGGGAATTCCAGGCTGGGGCGACGGACTCGTCTGTGTGGACAGCGACGAGCACACCGAGGCGGGCTATATCACGGAGGACCTGGACGTGCGCCGTCGCATGGTGGAAAAACGTCTCGTCAAGCTGCGGCGCCTGCGACGCGAGGCCCTGCCCCCCGAGCGCATCGGCCGTCGCGACGCCAAGACGCTGATTTTGTGCTGGGGTTCGAACCGCGCCGTCGTTGAGGAGGCCGTCCGGAACATCGCGGATCCCTCCGTGGCGGCCCTGCATTTTTCACAGGTCTACCCGCTGTGGCAGGGAACTTCCGGCCTTCTCAGCCGCGCGCGCAAGGTCATGGCCGTTGAAAACAACGCCACGGGACAATTCGCCAGGCTGGTACTCCGCGAAACCGGTTTCCCGATTGAAAACCAGATTTTGAAATATGACGGACTTCCCTTCTCCGTCGAGGAGATGGAGGCCGGAATCAGGAAACGCCTCGCCGTGAAAAGGAAGAACCGCGGTAAAAGGGGAACACCATGAACGGGAATCCATTCGAAAAGCCGCCCATGGACATCGCCTGGTGCCCCAGTTGCGGCAATTTCAGGATCCTCGAGGCGTTGAAGGCGGCGCTGCACGAGCTGGAACTGACGCCCGATAAGACCGTGGTGGCCTGCGGCATCGGCCAGGCTCCGAAAACGCCCCATTATTTCAATACCCACATGTTTAACGGGCTGCACGGAAGATCCCTGCCCGCCGCCGTGGCCATCAAGGCGTCCAATCCCGCCCTGGTGGTCATTGCCGAGGGCGGTGACGGCGACATGTACGGCGAGGGCGGCAACCATTTTCTCCACACCATACGCCGCAATCCCGACATCGCGCATCTGGTGCACGACAACATGGTGTACGGCCTGACCAAGGGCCAGGCCTC
>JBFZEN010000381.1:0-5766 GCA_041306805.1 bacterium | reverse complement strand
GGCGCCGCTCACGGTGGTGGGACCGGAAGGTTCGGTCTTTCTGCCCGAATGCGCCATCATCGCAAACCGGCACGCCCACATGCCGTCCGCGGACGCCGGGGCGTTCGGGATCGCGGACGGCGACTTCATCAAAGTCCGCATCGGGGGCGAAAAGGGAACCGTGTTCGAAAAGGTGCTCGTCCGCGTGAACGACGCGTGGAAGCTGCAGCTGCACCTCGATACCGACGACTCCAACGCGGCCAACGTCAGGTGCCGCACATTGGCCGAATTCGCCGGAAAGTCGTGAGGGAAAAACCGTGCAACTCGCCAAAGTGATTGGAATGGTCGTCTCGACGCGCAAGGCCGGAAAACTGGACGGCCTGCCGCTGTTCGTGGTGCGCCATCTGGACGCCGATCTGCGGCCCGCGTCCCGCACCGAAGTGGCCGTGGACACGGTGAATGCGAGCCCGGGCGACGTGGTTCTTTTATGCTCGTCTTCCTCCGCGCGCATGACGGCTAAAACCCGCGACGCCTGCGCCGACCTCGCCACCGTCGGTATAGCCGACGTTGTTTCCCTCGGTAAAAAGGATGTGTATATCAAATGAGCCGTTTGCCCGGTGCGGGTGCGCACCCTCCGACATCCGGTGACAGGACCCGGAAAAGCGCGGCGGAGTCGAAGAGCCTGTCGAGTAAGGCCGCAGGCCGAACCGAACATGGCATGGAGGTTTCGCTCGAAATTGTCATACGACGCGTGACCGAAGAGGTCGTGCGGGAGCTCGCCAGACAGGGGATCAGGATAGATGCGGACGGTTCATGCGAGCGGACCCGAACCGAGCGGGGCGGGGTTTCCCCTCTCTCTCCGGACAACACTGCACGGAACAGTGCAGCGGGGGTGGCGGGCCTGTCAAGTGAGGCCTCAGGCCGAACTGAGCGGGGCGGGGTTTCCCCTCTCTCTCCGGACAACACTGCACGGAATAATGCAACGGGGGTGGCGGGCCTGTCAAGTGAGGCCTCAGGCCGAACTGAGCGCGTCGACATGACCGGATACAGGACGCCCGTGCTTCTCGAAAGGCACATCAGCAGGCTTCACGCCCTGACCGGCGTCGTTGCGGTGCCAAAAGGCACCGTGATATCGCCCAAGGCCCGCGAGGAATTGAAAGACAGGAATATATTACTCTATATGGAAGAATGACAGGAGGAAATCAATGGCAAAGGTCGCATTGGGATTCATTGAAACGAGGGGGCATACGGGGAGTGTGGTCGCCATCGACGCCATGGTCAAAACAGCCAACGTGGAACTCGTCAAGCAGGTCGGCATCGGCGGCGCCTACATGACCGTTGTCGTCCGCGGCGAAGTGGGCGCGGTGAAATCGGCCGTGGATGCGGGCATGGAAGCCGCAGCGAAGGCCGGCGAACTCGTTTGCGCGAACGTCATTCCCTCGGCCCACGAGGACGTGTTCGCGCTTCTCGGCATCAAGAAGGAGGGTTGACATGCAGGACGCATTGGGTCTGATCGAAACGCTGGGATTCGCCACCGCGGTACAGGCGGCGGACGCCGCAGTCAAGGCGGCCAACGTCAAACTCTGCGACCTGGTCAAGGTGGGTGGCGGACGCATGAACGTGGTGATGCGCGGGGACGTGGCCGCGGTCAAGGCCTCGGTGGAGGCCGGCGTTGCGGCGGCTTCGGCCGTGGGCAAAGTGCTGGGGCAGACCGTCGTTCCGCGGCCTTCCGAAAAACTCGGGCCTGTTTTTCCCATTGAACCGAAGAAAATGGTCAAATGAGAGCAGCCCATGGATTCATTCATGGGACCATCATCATGCGGATTGCTGAATCCATATCGAGGAATTGATCGTTGGATTTATCGGATGAACAGGTCCGGGGCATCGTTCGACGCGTCGTATCGGACGTGCTGACCCGCGGCACAGGCGTCGCCGATCAGGAGGCTGCGCATGCACCGGGCGCGGAACCGCAGGACGGACGCTGGGGCGTGTTCGACGACATGAACGAAGCCGTCGAATCCGCCCACGCGGCGTTCCTGAAATACGAAGCCTTCGGCCTGCAGGACAGAAAACGCGCCATCGATTCCGTACGCGCCATGATGCTCGGGCATGCGGAGGCGTTCGCGCGCATGGCCGTCGAGCAGACGGGCATGGGCCGCGTCGCGCACAAGACCGCCAAAAACAGAAACGCCGCCCTCAACAGCCCCGGCGTCGAAGAACTGCGCGCGCAGAGCTGGTCGGGCAAAAACGGCCTGGCTGTGGATGATTTCGCCCCGTGGGGCGTGATCGGCAACATCATGCCGAGCACGCATCCGGCCGCGGCCATGGTCAACAACATCATTATCCAGCTCGCCGGCGGCAACACCATCGCGTTCAATCCGCATCCCTCGGCGAAAAAACTGTCCGCGCTCGTCATCAGACTGGCCAACCGGGCCATGGTCGATGCGGGCGCTCCCGAAAACCTGGTAACGTGCGTCTCCGAACCCACCCTGCAGTCGGCTGAGGCGCTTTTCGCGCATCCCGGAACCAGGCTGTTGTCGGTCACCGGAGGCCCCGGGCTCGTGGCCGCCGCCATGAAGCACCCCAAACCCGTCGTCGCGGCCGGTCCCGGCAATCCGCCTGTGCTGATCGACGAGACCGCGGACCTTGACCTTGCCGCCGGTGAAATCACGGAAAGCGCGGCCTTCGACAACAACATACTCTGCATAGCCGAAAAGGAAATTTTCGTCGTTGAATCGGTTTTTTCGCGTTTCATGCAGGCCTTTGAAAAGGCGGGAAACGCGAGGCTGACACCGGCCCAGATGGACAGGCTGGCCGCAAAAGCCCTGGTGCATGATGGAAAACACTGGCTGATCGGCCGCGATTTCGCGGGCAGGAACGCCAGCGTGCTGGCCCGTGAGCTGGGATTGATACAAACGGACGAGCTGCCCCTGCTTTTCGGGGAAACGGACCGCATGCATCCCTGGGTGGTGGCCGAGCAGATGGCGCCGTGCATTCCCGTGGTCCGCGTGCGCGATTTCGAAGACGGTCTCGCGGCCTGCTTCAAGGCCGAGCACGGGTTCGAGCACACGGCCAGCGTGTTCACGCGCGACATGAACCGGGCCACCGCATTCGCCAGAAAGATGAACACGGACGTTCTGGTGATCAACGGCGGCACCCTGCGGGGAAACGGCGGCGACACCGGAGAGGGCACGTTCTCGCACACCATCGCTTCACCGACAGGACAGGGCATTTGCACCCCCCGTGACTTTGTCCGCAAGCGCCGCATCATGACAGCCGGCGCGATGCGATTTATATAAAACCATCCTCCACGGTCCTCCCCCTTTTAGGGGGAGGACCGCAGGTGGGGGTCTCAACCATAAGGAGTACCACCCATGCCAGACATCAAAGCCATAGGCATTCTTGAAACCAAGGGATTCATTCCGCTCGTGGAAGGGGCCGACGCGGCCGTGAAAGCCGCCAATGTCGACATCGTGGAATGGCGGCAGATCGGCAGCGGTTTCGTCTCGTTCATCGTGGAAGGTGAAGTGGCCGCCGTGCGTTCGGCCCTCGAAGCCGCCAGAACCGCCGCCTCGGCCGTCGGCGAAGTCGCCGCTGAAACCATCATCCCCCGGCCCGTGGATGAAGTGAGAACAACCTTTAAAAAATAACGGGATTAGGGATTAGGAAAAATAATTACGAATTCCGAATCATAGTTCAGAACCCGTAACTTTAAACTCGGAACTTGCTTTTCGTATCGTCGTTCCCGAACCCCGAATCCCATATTCAGAGGTTTCCATGATTTTCGCCAAAGTCGTCGGCAAGGTGGTTTCAACGCATAAGGACGAAAACCTGCAGGGGCTGAAACTCCTGTTGTGCAGGGAGGCGGACCATGCCGGCAAGCTGCTGCCCGCTTATCACGTGGCCGTGGACGCGGTACAGGCCGGCGAGGGGGACTTCGTGCTCGTCGCCTATGGTTCGTCCGCGCGTTTCACCGATGCGACCCGGCAGGCTCCCGTGGACGCCGTGGTCATGGCCATCATCGACGACATCCAGATCACCGAACCGGCCCGGTAACCGTGCAGCTCGGCAAAGTCATCGGCAGGGTCTGGGCGAGCCAGAAGGTGGACTCGCTCAAAGGCTGCCCGCTGTACGTGGTCCAGCCGCTCGAAAGCAGCGGAAGGAATAAGGGCTTTCCCCTCGTGGCGGCTGATCCCCGCGGTGTGGCCGGACCGGGCGACCGCGTGGTGGTCGTCACCAACACGGACGCCGTTCAGGCCTTCGACCGTGCGGATGCGCCGGTCAACGCCTGCATTGTGGAACTCGTGGAATCCATAGAATAGGGCGGCACGATGTTCCTGGCCAAGATCGTCCATCGCGTCGTTGCCGTGAAAAAGCACCCCGCCTATTCGGGCAAGCGCGTTTTCATCGTGCGGACCGTGAACCCCGACGGAAGCGAAACCGGCGAGGAATGCGTGGCCATGGACACCGTGGGCGCCGGCATCGGCGACACCGTCGTATGCGGCGGCGCACCCGGCGCGGCGCAGGAGGTTTTCAAGCTCGACCAGGCCCCCATCCGGACGCTGATCATGGCCATCGTGGATGCCGTTGAATGCCGGGAATCTTAGAACGGAAATCGTGCATCGCGCTTCGCATTTAAAAAATCAGGTTGAGATTAACCTAATATAGCATCAAGAAAACACAAATTCAATTCCATGAACTCCTTTAAAGATTTAGAAATTTGGCAAAAGAGCATTGATTTAAGTGTCAACATATACCAATTAACAAAATCATTCCCATCAGAAGAAAAATACGGACTTATTTCTCAGCTGCGGCGGGCAGCTGTTTCCATTCCATCCAATATTGCCGAAGGATGGGGAAGAAACAACAAAAAGGAATTCATCCATTTCTTAAACATTGCCAAATCCTCATGCATGGAATTGGAGACACAGCTCATTATCGCGCTCAGATTGAACCATTTAAATAATGATTGTTTTAATCAATTGCGATCGACACAAGAAAGTATCATGATGATGTCAAATAAACTCATTTCTCGATTGAAAAACAAATCATGAAGTATCAAGCCATCTATTCAAGCCCCAATGCCCCTGACACTCCCTGACATCCAGCACCTGGGAATCGTCGGCGCAGGCGGCGCCGGATTTCCCGCCCATGTCAAGCTGCAGGCCCGGCCCGATATTTTGATCATGAACGCGGCCGAATGCGAACCGCTTTTGCACAAGGACAAGGAGCTGCTTCTCAACCACGCCGACCGGGTGCTCGAGGGATTTCGCATGGCCATGTCTTTCACGCAGGCCCGCGAAGGCATCATCGGCATCAAGGGCAAACACAAAGCACTGATCTCACTGCTGGAACAAAAAATATCAGGGCGCATGCGCATCGAGCCCCTGGACGATTTTTACCCCGCGGGTGACGAAGTCACCCTCGTTTATCTGGCAACGGGACGCATCGTTCAACCGGGCGCCCTGCCCCTCCAGGCCGGGTGCCTGGTGCAAAACGTCGAAACCCTGTACAATATCGCCGCTTCCGTTCCCGTAACCGAGAAGTGGCTTACCGTGGCCGGAGCCGTCGCCCGGCCCGCCACCCTGCGCGTGCCCGTGGGAACGCCCTTCAGGGATGTGCTTGCACACTTCGAGATCACGGTCAACCGTTACATCGTGCGGTCCGGCGGCCTGATGATGGGCGCGGTGGAAAACGACCTTGGCAGTCCTGTGACCAAGACCACCGGCGGGTTGATCGTGCTTCCCGATGACCATCCCCTGGCCGTCGGCTACCTGAGGTACTCAT
>JBFZEN010000380.1:0-6702 GCA_041306805.1 bacterium | reverse complement strand
GCGCATTATGCTGATGACCTGCTCCTGGGCCGCCTCCATGTCGACGCCGTCTTTGGCCTGAACGGTGATGTTGATCGACTCGTCGTCCCCGTAGTATTTCTGATAGGTCGAAATGGGGATCACGGTGCGGCTGTCCTCGCTCTGCCCGAAGCGGGACCCCTGCTCGGCCAGCACGCCCACGACCTTGTACTTGCGCCCGTCCACGACCACGTTTTCGCCGACGGCGTCCTGGAAGGGGAACAGCTCCTCGACCACATCCATGCCGATTAAAATCACGTCGCGCCTGTCCTGGACGTCCTCGTCGTTCAGGGCGCGGCCTTCGCCGATGTAATACCCGTTGTTGGGGAAGAAGGCCGGAACGCCGCCGGCCAGCGTCATCATGGGGCTGGTTTTTTTATCCCTGTACTTGACGATGACGCCGAACTTCCAGACTTCGGGGCCGATGTTGGTCACGAGGTCCCCGTGTTTCTCTATCGCCAGGGCCTCGCGCATGGTGATGTCCTTGCGGTTCCGGAATTCCCGGTTGTGGTGCCCGCCCATCTGAATGGCCGGGAATTTCTGCACCTGAAAGATGTTGCTGCCGAGCTGCTCCATCTGGCGCTTCATGTCCTGCTGAAAGCCCTGAATGAGCGACTGCATGCCGATGATGGACGTCATGCCGATGATGACGCCCAGCAAGGTGAGGAACGAGCGCATCTTGTGCGTCCGGATGATGTCAATGGCGATGACGGCGCTTTCACGAAGCTGCATGGAAAACCTCAATCGAAGTTACAAGTGGCCAGTTACAGGTTTCAAGTTATGGGTTGTTGCGCCCTGATTGATTCACCAAATCCGTTTTCCTGCAACCAGTAACCTGTAACTTGAAACTTGTAACTTCATTCAAATCTTAAAGCCTCGATCGGATCGAGCTTGGCCGCTTTCGATGCCGGGTACAGGCCGAAGAAAAGCCCGATGGTCAGCGTGAATCCGATGCCAAGGAAGAGGACCCAGGTGGAAATGTTCACGGGAATGGGCGAGGACGACTTGATCAGGGCGGCGAGAAGGATGGAAACCAAAAGGCCCAGGCAGACTCCCATGCCCGAAATGAATATCGATTCGACCAGGAACTGCCAGAGGACGATGCGTCTTTTGGCGCCCAGGGCTTTCCGGATTCCGATCTCATGCGTCCGTTCGGTGACCGACACCAGCATGATGTTCATGATGCCGATGCCGCCCACCAGGAGGGCGATGGATCCGATGCCGATCATGACGATGAAGAGCGTGCGCGTCAGGTTGCGGAAGAGGTCCATGAGCTGGCTGGCCTGGTTGATGGCGAAGTCGTTTTCCTGGCCGGCCTTGACGCCCCGGATGCGTCTCATGGCGCCCAGGATCTGGTCCTTCATCTCTTCCACCTGCCTGGGGTCCTTGGCCTTGATCTGGATATCGATGGAGCGCCGGAACCCGAAATTCTTCATGAACACGGTGTAGGGCACCAGCACGCAATTGTCCATGCTCTCGCCGAACATCTGCCCGCGTTTTTCAAGCACCCCGATCACCAGAAACGAAAAGGACGCGGCCTTGAGACGCTGGCCCAGGGGGTCATCGTTCTTGAACAGCTTGTCGGCCACCTCCGACCCGATCACGCAGACGTTGCGGTTGTTGTCGACTTCGATGTCGGTGATGAACCTCCCCTTCTGCGGCACGGCGTTCTCCACCACCGGATAGGAGGCGTTCGTCCCGATCACGATGGCCTCGTCGATGCTTTCACTGCCGAACTTGAGTTTACGGCGGGTCTGAATGGCGGGGGCCATGGCCTCGGCCAGGGTCACCTGTTTGACGAGGGCGTGGAACTGGGGTTCGGTGATTTTCCGGTTTTTCCTGTACTCCAGGTATTCCTCGTACGTCTTGATGATCCAGGGCATGCGCGACACGTACACCACGTCGGCCCCCAGTCCCGATATTTCGCCGCTGACGTAGGCGTTCAGGCCCTGGATGACCGAGATGATGACGGTGACCACGATCACGCCGATGAAAATGCCCAGCGTGGTGAGAAACGTGCGCAGCTTGTTGGTCCGCATGGCGTCGAGCGCGATGCGCACGCCTTCGCCCAGCTCGCTCCAGGTGATCCGTTTGATGCGCTTCGCCATGGTTTAAATCGCCTCGTCGCGTTCGATGACGCCGTCGCGCAGCCGGATGATGCGGTCGGTGTGCTCGGCGATGTACTCCTCGTGGGTGACGAGAATGATGGTGTTCCCCGAGTCGTGCAGCCCCTCGAAGAGTTCCATGATTTCGTCGCCGGTGCGCGTGTCGAGGTTGCCCGTGGGTTCGTCCGCCAGAATGATGGACGGATTGTTGACCAGGGCGCGGGCGACGGCCACGCGCTGGCGCTGGCCGCCCGACAGTTCATTCGGACGGTGCAGCATGCGTTCCTTGAGCCCCACCTTGGTCAGCGCCTTTTCGGCCAGGCTTCTGCGTTTGGACGACGGCGTGCCGTTGTAAATCAGCGGAAGTTCCACGTTGTGCAGCGAGGTGGCGCGCGGCAGCAGGTTGAAATTCTGGAAAACGAACCCGATTTCGCGGTTCCTGATTTCGGCCAGCTGGTCGTCGTCCATGGTGCTGACGTTGGACCGGTTCAGATTATAGATACCCCCGCTCGGCGTGTCGAGGCACCCCAGCACGTTCATGAGAGTCGATTTTCCCGAACCCGACGGGCCCATGATGGAGACGTATTCGCCCTTGTCGATCTTCAGATCGACGCCGCGGAGGGCGTGGACGGTTTCGGTGCCGATGTGGTAGTCCTTCGTCAGTTTTTTCAATTCGATCAGCATGTGAATTCACTCCGTGGTTGTTTACTCCGATTTTTCCTTGTCCGGCTGGGCCTTCGATTTCGAGATCCTGACCTTGTCTCCGTCCTTGATCTGCTTCGAAAGCAGGCGGTAGGGGCCGCTGATGACTTCCTCGCCCTGCTGGACTCCTGATGTGATTTCCCAATCGGAGTCGCTCGAAATGCCCGTGGTCACAGCCACTTGTTTGACGACGCCGTTTTTCACGGTGAAGACCACCTTGACCGGTTCCTCTTCCTTGGGTTCCGCCGGCTTGACGGAATCCGCTTTGGTTTCCGCTTTGACCGTATCTTTTTTCTTCTTTGTATTGGTTTTGGCCTTGACTCCGGGAGCGGGTTTGGGTTTAAGCGGCGGCCTCATGGCCACGCACTGAATGGGGAGCTTGAACACGTCCGATTTGGAGTCGGTGGTGATGTCGACCGTCGCCGACATGCTGGGTTTCAGCGTTTTCGGCTTCTCGATCATCAGCACTTTGACGAGAAAGTTGGTGATTTCCTCCTGGGTGCTCGTTCCGGACGACGTCCCCGAATTGGCGATTTCGGTGACCACGCCCTTGAACGAGGTGTCGGGATAGGCGTCGATCTGTATCTTCGCCGTGTCTCCCAGCGACACCGAGACCACGTCGTTTTCATCGATGTCGGTTTCGGCGATCATCCTGGAAAGGTCGGCCACGATCATGATGACGTCCAGCGTGAACTGGGAACCCATGGCCATTTCCCCGACTTTCTTGTTGAGCTGGCTCACGGTCCCGTTCATGGGCGCGTAAATCGTGGTTTTCGACAAATCGTCCCTGGCCTGCTTGAGTACGGCCTGCATCTGCTGCACCTGCGATTCGGCCTGTTCGAACGTTGATTTGATCATTTCCAGGTCGGCCTGCGAGATCAGGTTCTGGCCTGACAGCTGCTTGGCGCGTTCATATTCGCTTTTTGTTTTCTGAAACCCGGCCATGGCCGACTTGAGGCCCGACTGGCTCTGTTCGACCGAAGCGCTGTAAAACTCCGGGTCGAGCTGGCAGAGAAATTGGCCTTTTTTGACGGGGTCGCCGTCTTTCACGCCGAGTTTGATGAGCTGGCCGCTGACCTTGGCGGAGATCTTCACCTGGAGTTCGGGCTGTATCTTCGCCGGACCGGACACCGTGGATTCCACGCGCCCCTTCGAGACTTTTTCGGTTTGCACCATCATGACGCCGCCCTTTTTCTTCATGGCCATCATGAAGAGAACCAGCAGAACGACCGCGACGCCGACGATGACAAGGATATTCCTTTTTTTCTTTTCCATGCTGAATGGGCTCCTGTCGAATTCTCTTTTTTTTTCAGTCAGTTGCGTTTTTTATTTATCGAGCCCGCCCATGGCCTTGAGAAGCCGGGCGAGGCTGATTTTGGCGTCATACAGCGACTGAATCCGGTCGCTTCGCGCCTGAGTGTACGAAACCTGGGCGTTGATCAGTTCGAGCATGGTGCCCGAACCGAGACTGTATTTTTCACGGTTCAGACGGAGGTCTTCCTCGGCCGCCGCTTCGGCGTCCACGCTCACCACGATCTTCTTTTTGGATTGTCCATGCGCGAAATAGGCCTGTTTCAGTTCGAGGGCCACGTCCTTTTCCGCCTGAAGCAGGGCCTCTTTCGCCGACTGGTACGCCAGATTGGCCTTGCCCACGCTCGCGACGCGGGAGAACCCCGTAAACAGGGGTATGGAAAGCTGAACTCCCGTATACCAGTTGTAATCCTCATCCATGATATTCTTGATCTGGTCGAATTTCTCGTTCCGCCAGGAATAACCGTAATACGCGGAAACCGTCGGCAGAAAATCGCTTGCGGCGACGCCTACCCCCGCTTTGGAAGCCTTCGCGTCCGATAATCCTTTTAACACCGAAGGGTGGTTTTTCATGCCGTTCGAATAGGCTTCCTCGTAGTCGAATTCCGCGTTCGGGATTTCAGGATTGTCGAGCACCTGGATCTCCGTGTCCACGTCGAGCCCCAGCACGTGATTCAGCGAGGCCTTCGAGACCAACAGGTTGTTCTGGGCCTCGATGAGGGCCAGGCGCGCCTGTTCGAGTTGAACCTTGGCTTTGAGTTCGTCCGATTTGGCGACCTTGCCCACCTCGTACTGAACCTGAGCCCGCTTGTAGGATTCCTCCCACAGTTTGATGGATTCGTCCTGCACTTCGAGCAGTTTCTGCATCTTCAGCAGCGTGTAGTAGCGTTCGTGAACCAGGTAGATGATTTCCTGCTTCATCCGGCTGAAATCGTACTGCGCGCTTTTTTTCAGTTTCAGGCCCTGCGACAGGCCGAAGAGGTTGCTTCCGCTGAAGAGGCTCTGGTTCACGTTGAGGCCGGCGGTGGAAGCCCATGAATTGATCTCGTTCGGACGCTCGCTGACGGGAATGCCCGTGCGGGGGTCGATACGGAGCTGCGACGAAGGCCCGGCCACGGAATGGTTGTATCCCAGGTTCGCGTCGACATACGGTAAAAACCGCGAGACGCCGGTCAACACATCCCTGCCCGCGCTTTTGAGGTAGAAGCGGCTCTGCACGATCTGCGGATTCTTATCGACCGCGATCTGCACGCATTCGTCGAGCGACAGGGTTTTGGGCTGCGCCACGGCCAGTGACGAAGCCGCGAGGAAAACGACCAGGTGAAAACCTTTGCTCATGATTCCACTCTCTTTCATTTTGAACGTTTTACATGCCGAACATTTTTGAAAAGACGCCTCCAAGGGCCACGCTCAAAATGATCCACGCGACCCAAAGGCTTCCAACCAGAATCGCCGATTTTTTCGTCGTGAATTGGTACATCACGGAAACGCCGACAACCCACAGCGCCATCTGCCAGATCGTGATGGGGTCGAATTTGGACAACAGCCTGAACAGGGCGGTCGGCGGCGTCTCGGCCGTGGGCGTGGTTAAAAAAGCGGCCGGACTGATGGTCGCCCCGATGGACGTTCCCCTGGAAAGGATCAGGGCAGTCGACAATGCGATGCCGATCAAACCGACCAGGCTTGACCAGGTCGCCAGCGATAACATCTTTTTATATGTCGAGGAACCGCCTGCCGCGACGTTTCCTGAAAACAGCAGCAAACCTGCCTGGGCGGCATACACCACGAGCATGGCGAGGGGGGCGAAAACCAGCCCGATGTAACTCATGGAGCCGGTCATACGGTCCTGCTGCGTTTGAAGCTGTTCGGCCGTCAGGCGGCCGCTCGCCTCCATGCGGGCCATCTGGTCCTGAATTCCGATATCGTGCAGCAGGTATTGCATCACGATGGCCGCCGCGGCCAGAATGATGAACGGCACCAGCCATGTGGGCCGCTTGTTCAGGTCCTTGAACGTTTCCTTCGGTGAAGCGAACACACCGATGATGCGCGACAGCACATCCATTCCCTTCTCTTCTTGAGCGCCTGCAGTGGCCATGTCTCTCCTCCTTCTCTGGTTCATCCCCCGCCTGACGGAACATCACCGTCCCGGCGGGAAATACAGTGAACAGCATCCGTTGTTCATTAGACGGCAAAACCGGGCAAATGTTGCATGAGCGAATCGAGTGGAACCGGGTCTGATCCATGAAATGTAACAAACCTCATTATTCAAATCAAGCGAATAAAAAAAGCGGTTTTTCGCATAAAAACGCGCAAAAATGCGGATCATCCCCGAATTTCGCGCTGTTTTAAAATTTCCACTCAAAAACAAAACGCCCTGAAAACAGCCGCGTTCGATCTTCCACGCAGGCAGACCCTATCATTCAACACCGGTCTTTCAAGGAATCAGGCGCTTTTTTGTTTGGTTTTATGGATTTTTCAGGTTAAACTATATTCGCAAACGCGGTCCGGTTTCCGCGGGCGAGGAAAATCATGGCCGTTTTTTCCATTCCCTATGCCAGGACCTTTT
>JBFZEN010000379.1:0-6188 GCA_041306805.1 bacterium | reverse complement strand
AGGATTATTTTGTCAAATAAAAGTATCTGCTCATATTATACAATTGCCCTCGTCCAGTTCACTGGACGCTCTGAACCACCTGAGCCAATCGCCCAGTCCTAAAATTCTTTTTCTCCGCTTTGCGTTCTTTTCAGCCGAAAGCCGGGCGGGTTTGTTCTTCTTGCATTTTGCTTTTTACATTTTGCTTTTTGAATTCTTATTGTGCCTTCGCCTGTTGTTCAGGAGATGCCTGTTTCTCCCCGGCCTGCGCGGGCCTCTTCTTCTGGTACATCAGCCCGATCGGGATGATCACGCAATACCCCAGAACCAGCAGAACCGGCGCCAGGGTCAGCGACCAGAAACTGTTCCACGGCCCCTTCGACAGCGCCACGTACCCCCCCACGACCACGGCGAGGCCGACAAGCAATACAACGGCGTTCTCCCTGGTATAGGGGAATATCTTTTCCTTTTTGGATCCCCTGAATTTCTTTTTTTCCTGCATGAACCGTCCTCCTGTTGTGTGCGCCGCAATATAGTAAAAACCCGCATTTCAATCAATAGCTGTTCTCCCCCGAAATCACCGACCCCACGGTCTTTAAGATGATCTTGATGTCGAAAAGCAGCGACCAGTTTTCGACATAGAACACGTCGTATTTCGTGCGCTCGTCTATCGACACGTTCCCCCTCAACCCGTTCACCTGGGCCCAGCCCGTCATTCCCGACCTCACCCGGTGGCGTTCGAGGTACTTGGGAATGCGCCGCTTGAACTGCTCGACGAAATGCGGCCGCTCCGGCCTTGGCCCCACCAAGCTCATCTCGCCGCTGAGCACGTTTCCCAGCTGGGGCAGTTCGTCGAGGCTGAATCTCCGCAGAATCCTGCCGAGCGGGGTGACGCGCGGGTCGTCGGCCTTGGCCCACACGGGGCCCGTTCTCGACTCGGCATCCATGTACATGGTGCGGAACTTGAGGCAGTCGAACCCGCGGCCGTCCAGCCCCACGCGTTCCTGCTTGTACAGAATGGGCCCTTTGGAACCGAACTTGACCCCGGCCGCAACGGCCATCATCAGTGGGCTGGCCAGAACCAGCACTGCGGCGCTGAAAACGATGTCGAAGGCCCGCTTGAACACGGCGTTCCAGCCCATGATGGCCGCATCCTTGATTTTGAGAACGGGCACGCCGCCGATTTCATGCACGCGTATCCTGCTGCTCATCAATTCCAGGGAATGCGGGATCATGTAAAACGCGATGTTCAGGCCGGCGCAGGCGTGCATGCAGTGCTCGAGAAGCGCGCTCTCGTACTCGGACATGGCCACGAATACGGCGTCGATATGGTGCCTTTCGACGATTTCCCGGACGTTCTTGAGGCTGCCCATGCAGGCCGTTTTCTTCCGCAGAAGCGGGTTCGGTCCCATGTATCCGACGATGTCCAGCCCGTACTCGGGATGCCGCCGGACGCGGTCGAGCAAGGTGACGCTCCACGGGCTGGAACCCGCGATGAGGCCGTTGAGCAGGTGTTTTCCCTTCTGGTGCAGGCGCGTCTCTATCTTGATCAGAATCAGGCGCTCAATGAAAATAAACAGCACGGCCGCGGCCCAGATGAGAACGAACACGACGCGCGAATACGAAAACCCGCGGTAGAAAAAAGTCGCCGACGTGACGATGAGCATGCCGAAGGTCACGCCCTTGAATACCGTCCACAATTCGTCCACGGCCCCCGCGTTGCGGTTCGGGCCGTACATGCCCATTGATTTGAAAACGAAAGCCCAGACGAAAAAAACGGCAAGCGAACTGAGCGCGTAGACCCCGAAACCGGGGAATCCCTTGGTCACGGGAACCAGGTCGGTGAACTGCGAACTGAAGCGCAGCCAGTATGAAAACAGAAAGGCGCCCACCACGGCCAGGCCGTCTGAGGCCAGCTGAACGAAGGGAATGAGCAGTTCGCTCTTATGCCTGGCTGAATTCATATCCGTTCTCTCCCTTCCGCCAGTTTCAATATGGCTTTTCTAAAGACGGACGCGTCGAACTTCAGCGCATGCCTGCGTATGGTCTCGGGAACGGGGCGCCAGCGCATGAACGCCTTCACGGCGCCGGCGAGATCCCCGGCCGACTGCCTCCTGAAAAAAACGCCCGTGCAGGAAGGCGCTGGTTTTCCGGCCCCGCCGGCCCAATGCCCCTTCACCGTTTCCAGGGCGCCTCCCCTGCCGAAGGCGATCACGGGCTTTCCCCAGCACTGGGCCTCCACCGGAACCATTCCGAAATCTTCCTCCCCGGGAAAAACAAGGGCGCGGCAGTTGGCGTAATAGGAATCGAGCGTCGCGGGATCGGCCCATCCCGCGAACGAGATACGGGGACCCGCCATGGCTTTCAGGCGCTTTTCTTCGGGCCCGGAACCCACGATGAGGAGTTTCTCGCCCAGCCGGTTGAACGCGGAAACGGCCAGATCGATCCGTTTGTAGGGAACGAAGGCCGACACCACGAGAAAATAACCGTCGTCGGTTTTTGACAGCCGGGTGCGCCGCGTCTCCACGGGCGGATGCACCACCACCGATTCGCGCCCGTAGTATTTTTTAATCCGCTTTTGGACATGCGCCGAATTCGCGGCAAACCGGTCGACCCGGACGCTGTTGACCGCGTCCCACATTCTCAGGTAATTCGCGAAGAACGGGATGGTCCTTTTCGTCAACCCGCCGGCGCGGCCGGGCCCGAAATAGTCGGCGTACATGTCCCACACGTACCGCATGGGGGTGTGGCAATAGCACAGGTGGTAGGCGTCGGGGGGCGGAACGACGCCCTTGGCCGCGCAATGACTCGACGAGAGAACCAGGTCGTATCCGCGCAGATCGAATTGCTCGATCGCGGCGGGAAACAGGGGCAGATACTGCCTGTATTTCCTGGACGCGAACGGAAGCTTCTGTATGAACGACGCGTGGATGGCATGCCTTTCGATGGCCGGAGACACCGACCCAGGCACGTGCAGCAAAGTGTACACGTCCGCTTCCGGAAAAAGCCCGCACAGCGTCTCGAGCACCTTCTCGCCTCCGCGCATGCCGGTCAGCCAGTCGTGTATCAGGGCCGTTTTCATGTCAGGCCGCTTCCCCGTATATTTTCAACGTTTCCTCGGCCGTCTTTCTCCAGGAAAATCGCCCGGCCCGGGCCAATCCCTTTTGAACGCAGCTTAGTCTCAGGGCCGTGTTTTTGAGAAGCTGCCGTATGACCTCCGCCATTTCCTCGTGATCGGACGGCTGAAAGTACACGGCGGCGTCGCCGCATATTTCGGGAAGGCATGACGCCCGCGCCGCGGCCACGGGAATACCCGCGGACATGGCTTCGACCGGGGGAAGCCCGAAACCCTCGTAGGTGGAGGGATGCACGAGCATTTCAGCCCCGTTGTACAGCGCGTTCAGGCTTTCGATGGGCACGTTTTCCTTCACCACGATACGGCCGGCGAGGCCGCATTGATCGGCCAGGCCTTTCAGCCCGGGATCCTTTTCCCATCCGCTGCCCACCAGCACCAGGTGCCTGCACTGTCCCGCGGGAACGAGGCGGAAGGCGCGTATCAGATTGGCGACGTTTTTATGGGGCTTCATGTTGCCGACGAAGAGAATGTACGGATCGCTGATTCCGAATTCGCTTTTCAAAACGGGGCGCCATTCCTTTTCCGGCCTTCTTTTGAACCTTTCATCCGCCGCCAGGTAGGTCACGCGGATTTTTTTCTCGGGAACGCCCAGCAGGCGCATCAGATCCTGTTTCGTCCATTCGGAAATGGCTATGATCACCTTCGCGCGCCGCACGGAGTGCTCGAACATGAGCCGCGAGTATAAGCGCGCCGTCCCCGAGGGAAGGTATTGCGGAAAAATCAGGTGTATCAGGTCGTGGACGTTGACGACCATGGGCGTGTTCCCGAAGACCGGGCTGACGTAATGGGTGCAGTGGAAGAGCTGGGCCTTGACCCGGCGCACGATGCGCGGTATTTCCAGGTGCTCCGCGATGGAATACTTACCCGCCCGGCTGCTGCACAGGGTAAATGCATCCGGATACCTGAACAGTCTGGCATCGTCCGGATCGAAGATCGGGAACCACCTGTGGCCGTTCGGGATGCGCGAATACCATTCGAGCAGATTCCTGACATAGGTGCCGATGCCGAAATCGAGAATTTTACGGGCATCCAAGCTGATATTCATGGGTTTATGATGATACTTAAAACAATCAATTTAAGCAAGCGGAAAAATAAAGCCGCGCGGTTTTCCCCTTGTAATTTTATGGGCGATTCAGTATAATGAACATTCCCGAAAACACATGCCGTTCCGGAGTCAGACCGAATGTTGGTCTCGGTAATCATAGTCCACCACGGCGACGCCTCTCTTGTCAAAGAGTGCATCGCCTCGTTCATCCGTGCCGTGCGGAAACCGTCTTTCGAAATCATTGTCGTCGACAATGATGCGGAAGAAGGCGCCTTAAAAAACATTTCCCTCCGCTTCCCCTCCGTCCGCGTGATCAGGCCCGGAAGCAATATGGGTTTTGGACGGGCAAACAACGCGGCCGCGAAACTTGCTAGCGGTAAATACTTGTTTTTTTTGAACAACGATACGCTCATTCACGACGATTTTATGTCGCCGCTGATCCGCCTTATGGACGACTGTCCTGAAATCGGAGCCGCGGGCCCGCGCCTTCTGAACCGGGACGGTTCCTTCCAGCTTTCCTCGGGGATGCACCTGGGCCTATGGGGCGAGGCCGAGGCAAGATGGCTGGCCTGGCGCCTGCGGTTTCCGGACGGAACCGGGAAAAGGCTGATTCCAAGGGAAGAGCCGGCATGGCTGACCGGTGCCGCCCTCATGGTGCCGCGCGCGTTGTTCGCGGAATTGGGCGGTTTCGACGCCGGTTATTTCATGTATTTCGAAGACATGGATTTGTGCCGCCGCATCGGCCTGGCCGGGCGCCGTATCCGTTATGAGCCGGCCTGTTCATTGACGCATTTCAAGGGGGGAAGCGTCCGCGGGGAACCCGGGAAAATATCCGTGGAATACAGGCGAAGCCAGCTGCTGTTTTATCTGAAAAACGGAAAAACGGCGGAAACCCTGTGCATCAGGCTGTACCTGGCGGTCAAATACGGCGCCCTCTTTCTTCTGAAACCCGGCCGGAGGAAACGCTCCGGGCGCATACTCCACCTCGTTTTAAAACCCGCACCGTTCAACCCAACCTGAAAATACCGGCCGCATCATCTACCGCCTCTCCTTTTTCCCGAATTCCACCGTTCGCAGGCCGGTGAGGGCGCAGTAGCCGTGCGCGATCCCGTTCACCATCTTCGCCGCCGAAGAATCGCCGTTCACGAATTTGCCGCTCATCACGGCCAGCACCTCGCGGTCTTTTTCCGTCTTCCCGGACTGTATTTTCTTCCGCTTGGCGATGACGGTGCGCGTGTGCGTGAAAAACCAGGCATACGCCTGCAAAACCCCGACAGGCGATTTCTTCCCTTGTTTCCTGAAATCCGCGAGGGCGGCGGCCGACGATAGCATGATTTTCACGGCCGCGTCCGCAACCATCAGAGGCGCCAGCCTGAGAAGAACGGATCTGCTGAAAAAGAGCAGCAGGTTCAGCAGCCGGTTCCGCTCCTGGTAAAAGGTGACGACGCGCCTGGGCATGCGCCCCGTGGTGGCCGAGCCGACGTGGCGCACCACGGAGAGGGGCGCCTGCTTCACCCGGCACCCCATGAACCGGGCCCTCAGGCTCAGGTAAACGTCTTCGGAATAGAAGAAGTAATCGCCGTCGAAGGGCACGGGAAATATTCTTTTTGAAAACGCCGCCGAGCAGCCGCTTGCGCTGAACAGGGTCTCGCTGTCGTCGAACACGCGCATGATGTTGTATCCGAGAAGCGAAAGGCTGCCGTTCTTCTCGTAGCAGCTTCGCTCGATTCCCTGCGTGTAGATGCGGGACGACACCAGGTCGGCACTGCCCCGTATCAGCGGCGCGATGAGTTCCCGAAGCCACCGGGGTTCGACCACGGTATCGTCGTTTAAAAGCACGGCCCATTCGCCGCGTGCGGCCTTCACGCCCGCGTTGTTGCCTCCGGCGAAACCGAGATTGCCGTCGAGCCGGACCGTGCGCACGGACGGAAAACGCTTCGAAATCGATTCCAGCGTCCCGTCCGACGAGCCGTTGTCGACCACGATGGTTTCAAATTCGGGCGCACCCTTCTGCGCCAGGACGCTCTC
>JBFZEN010000378.1:0-4478 GCA_041306805.1 bacterium | reverse complement strand
GAGGCGGCCCGCGATGATGGCGGTGGGAATGGAGCCGAGCAGGTAACTGAACAGGATCACGGCGATGATGGACAGCATGGCGGTTGCCTTTTGGATTTGGTTGACATGGGGTTCCGGGATGGCTTTGGGCCTATCCGGCTGAAACCGCTTCCCCCATCAAAACGGGTTTTTCACCGGCGGCTTCGAGCCCGGCGGCGACGGCCCCGGCGTCCGAGGGTTTCACGATCAATATGAATCCGATGCCGAGGTTGAATGTCCGCCTCATGTCGTCTTCGGGAACGCCGCCCTTTCTCTGGATGAGCTCGAATATCGGCGGCACGGTCCAGCTTTCCCACCGGATGTCCAGGCCCAGCCCGTCGGGCACGATGCGCATGGTGTTGCCGACGATGCCCCCGCCCGTGATGTGAGACATGCCGTGGATTTCAAACCGTTCCAGCAGCGGGGAAACGGGATGGAGATAACAGCGATGCACCTTCAGCAATTCCTCGCCGAGGGTTTTTTCGAGGCCGTCCACGATGCTGCCTGCGGCGTATCCGGCTTTCTCAAAAAGCACCTTCCGGGCCAGGGAGTATCCGTTCGTATGCAGGCCGTTCGACGGAAGTCCGACCAGGACATCGCCCTTCCGGATGAGGCTGCCGTCGATGATCCGCGATTTTTCGACAAGGCCGACGATGCATCCGGCCAGGTCGTATTCGCCGGACTGGTAAAAGCCGGGCATCTCGGCCATCTCGCCGCCGATCAGGGCGCAACCCGCGTTCTTGCAGCCGCGGACCATGCCCGTGATCACTTCCTCGACGACGGTCGGCGACAGCCTGCCGGTGCCGATGTAATCGAGGAAGAAAAGCGGCCTGGCCCCGCCGACGAATATGTCGTTCACGCAATGGTTGACCAGGTCTTCGCCTATGGTATCGTGCCTTCCGACCATGAAGGCCACCTTGAGCTTGGTGCCGACGCCGTCGACGGACGAAACAAGCACGGGCTCGCGGCACAGTTCCCGGTTGAGCGCGAAAAATCCGCCGAAACGCCCGATATCGGTGAGAACGCCCGGCGTGAACGTCGAACGCACCGACGTTTTGATGCGGCGCACGGCCTCCTCGCCCGCCGCGATATCCACTCCCGCGTCCTTATACCTCATGGTTTCGCTCATGTTCCCTTTCCCGGCCGACCAGTTTTTTTCTGACACCGTCGAAAAATTCCCCGGCCAGCGGCGTTTGGTAGTCCGGATAGGTCCATTCGGATGCGTGAAACCGCCCATGGACGTAACGCAGCTGAACGTCCCCGAATATGCCCCCGCCCATGTAGATCCGGTGGGAAAAATCCTTGGTGGACGCCAGCACCAGTTTCCCGCCCGTGACGTATCCCGGATCGAGGTTGACCCGGCGCTTCCCGCAGGCCGACCAGGCCAGTTCCAATTCATTCGTGCTGATCTTCATGCCGGCCAGCGCGTCGGGTGAAACCGTTTTTTCGAAACTGACGTATGTTTTTTTTAGCCCGGCCCCCATTTCATCGCGGTAATACTCGGTGAACGAAAAATCGAATACCGGGCTCCTGTCCTCGATTCGGCCGAACCGCTCTTCGAGATCCGACAAAACCCTCGACAAGTCCATGCCGCTTGGGAACGTCAAAGCGCAGACGGGTTTGACCTGGAGGGGTTCACGGACGACACCCATGATCAGACCGCACCCGGGCGATTTTTTTGGACAGGCATCATGATCTCGATGATAAACGTCTACAAATATCGATAAAAGTTGAAAGAATGTCAAGCCAAATCAGGCGGTTGAAACGGCCTGAAGCGCTGTAAAACCGGCAGCGTTCATCCGTGTCCTCGATCTGGGATTTTTGTATTTTACCGCATGATTCGTTTGATTTTATGGATTTTTCCGATTATATTTATCCTGTCTTGCCGGGGTGGTGAAACTGGTAGACGCAGGGGACTCAAAATCCCCCGGGCTTCGGCTCATGAGAGTTCGATTCTCTCCCCCGGCACAAGGCCAATGCACGAAGCCAATGAACAAGGCCACGAAGCAAGGACATTGTCCGACCGGTTCGTGGCTTTCTTCTAGCCCCTCTTTTACCCCCTTCCCCCGGCCAGGGGAAGGGGATTGGGGACGGGGTTCCCGAGGAGCAACGCATGTCTCTCATCATCGGATTCGACAACGAAAAATACCTGGCCGAACAGACGGCTTCGATACAGGAACGCGTCCGCCGTTTCAACAACAAGCTGTATCTCGAATTCGGCGGGAAACTGCTGTTCGACTACCACGCCGCCCGCGTTCTTCCGGGCTATGACCCGAACGTCAAGATGCGCCTGCTTCAGAACCTCAAAGACCAGGCCGAAATCATCCTCTGCATTTTCGCCGGCGATATCGAGCGTAAAAAAATGCGCGCCGATTTCGGCATCACCTACGACGCCGACGCGCTCAAGCTCATCGATGATTTGCGGACCTGGGGTATCGAGATCCGCGCCGTGGTCATCACCCGGTACGAAGAACAGCCCTCGGCCAAGCTGTTCAAAAACCGGCTTGAGCGGCGGGGCGTGCGCGTGTACACGCACCGTTTTACCAAGGGGTACCCCACCGACATCGACCGCATCGTCAGCGACGAAGGATACGGCGCCAACGAATACATCGAAACCATCCACCCGCTGGTGGTGGTGACCGGTCCCGGGCCGGGCAGCGGCAAGCTTGCCACCTGTCTTTCACAGCTGTACCATGAGCACAAGCGCGGCATTGCCGCGGGATACGCCAAGTTCGAGACCTTTCCCATCTGGAATATTCCCCTCAAGCACCCGGTGAACGTGGCCTACGAAGCCGCCACGGCCGACCTGATGGACTTCAACCAGATCGATCCCTTCCACCTCGACGCCTACGACGTGAAATCCGTGAATTACAACCGTGACGTCGAGGTTTTTCCCGTGCTCAAACGCATCCTCGAAAAAATCATGCAGACCGAATCGCCCTACAAGTCGCCCACCGACATGGGCGTCAACCGGGCCGGTTTCGGCATCGTGGACAACGGCATGGTGTCGGAGGCGGCCAAGCAGGAGATCATTCGCCGCTATTTCAGGTATGCGTGCGAATACGCCGTGGGCCTCGCGGAAAAGGAGACGGTGCAGCGCGTCGAAATGCTGATGAACGAGCTCGACATCAAGCCCGAAAACCGCCGGGTCATCGAACCCGCCCGCCGCGCCGCTCTCGACGCCCAGGCGGCACAAAAAGGCAACCTGGACGTGTTCTGCGGTGCCGCCCTCGAACTGAAAAACGGGGCCATGATCACGGGGAAAAACTCGACCCTGATGCACGCGGCCTCGAGCCTTGTGCTGAATGCGATCAAACAATTGTCCGGCCTGCCGGATGCGATTCACCTGCTCGCTCCGAACATCATGCAATCCATCCACGGATTCAAGTCGGGCGTTTACGGGAGCCCCAGCGTCAGCCTGAACCTGGAAGAGACCCTGATCGCGCTCGCCATCAGCGCGGCCACCAACCCGGCCGCGTCCGCCGCACTCGAGAAATTGAAGGAACTGCGCGGCTGCGAAGCGCACATGACGCACATTCCCGCGCCCGGCGACGAGATCGGCTTGAGAAAATTGGGCGTCAACCTCACCACCGACCCCAACTTCGCCAGCAAGGCGCTGTTTGTCATGTAAAGAATTTTACAATCTGGAGTGAAGCATGATCGGCCGAATCTGGCACGGATGGACGGTTCCCGCGAATGCGGACGCGTATGAGGCGCTGCTCAAGAGCGAAATCTTCACCGGCATCCAGGGCCGTCAAATCGCCGGCTACAGGGGAATCCAGCTCTTCCGCCGCGAACTGGACGCCGAAACGGAATTCGTCACAATCATGTGGTTCGATTCGCTGGACGCGGTCCGGACTTTCGCGGGGGAAGACCACGAAACCGCCGTCGTTCCCCCGAAGGCGAGAACCCTGCTTTCGCGGTTCGACGCGCGTTCACAGCACTATGAAATCAAGGCTGAAATGAAAGTTTGAGATTCGCCGCGTATTTCGTCTGACCATGAAACAGTCTGCCGTTTTTATCGAAGCATGAATCGAACCATATTCAACCAGGAGCCTGCAATGAAAACCCCCAAAATATTCCTGTGTTCGCTCATCCTGTTCTCGAATCACCTGCTTTTCAGTCAAAATGCCGCTCCAAAAAGGATGGCCGTGCTGCCTTTCAGCACAGCCGGTGTGGATGAAACGTCCGCCCAAACCGCCGAATCGATATTGAGGCTTGAAATCGGCAGACTGCAAGTCGTGGACGTCATCGCCGAACGGCAGACGACCCAGGCCGCCGGAATCGACACGTGCATCGAACTCGGTTGCGCCGTGGAAATAGGCAAAAATCTGGGCGCCGACCAGGTCGTGCTGTGCAAAATGGCCAGGCTCGGCGAAAAAATCATCGTGCAATACCTCCTCGCGGACGTTTCGACGAAAAAACCGATCGTTGAAGACAGGCTGACGGCCGCCCATGTC
>JBFZEN010000377.1:0-7110 GCA_041306805.1 bacterium | reverse complement strand
CTGATAGGTCAGACCCGAGTAAAAATACCCGCGGTTGCCGAGCTGGGCCCCTGCCGTGCCCCATAAAAACAGCACGGACAAAAGGGCCGTTGTGGTTTTATTCATTCCGTTCTCCCGGTTTCTCACTTGACCAGAATCAGTTTACGGATGGCCACCCGGTCTTCGCATTCGAGCCGGTACAGGTACATTCCGCTTGAAACCTTGAATCCGTTCCCGTCGGAACCGTCCCATACGACCTGATGGCTGCCCGCCCGCTGCACTCCATCGGCCAGCACCTTCACCCTCTGGCCGAGCATGTTGTACACGGTGAGGGTCGCGGTACCCGCCGCGGACAGGGTATACCGTATCGTGGTCTCGGGATTGAACGGATTGGGATAATTCTGGAAAAGGTGGAAAGCGGCCGGAACCGCGGCTTCGCTCTCTTTCTGAACGTAGGCGGGCGTTCCGGCGACGAATCGGTAACGGCGGACCGTCGGCTGGCTGCCTGAAACGATGGTCATGGATTTTTTATCCAGAACCGATACGGCCGATCCGTCTTCCATGTGGATCAACGTGGCGACCCAGCCTTCGGGCAGGCTTCGCTTGAACTCCCAGCGAAGCGTGACGGTTTGCCTGGCGAGGGAAGTCTCAAAAGTGAAATCCCATGTGTATCCTTCCTGTCCGGGCTGGCGGATGTCGGCGGCGTAGGTGCCCGCATTTTCCGTCCAGTCGCTTTTGTCCATGTAAAGCGCGACGTAGTCTCCGATGGGGGGCGGTTCGGCCCGGTCCAAAACATCCCAGGCGTCCCTGGCTTCATGTCGCACCCCGGCGAAATTATCGAGGTCCCTGGCCTGTTCCGATTCCGCGGACAGCCGGAATATCCATTCGCCGTCGGTCAGGTCGCTGCAGACGCCGCGTTTGGCCACGGCCTGCGTCTCGGCCGCCTTTCTGGGAGGCAGGTACACCGTCTGCTCCTGGGTGCCGGCATTGTACAGCCAGTACCCTTTCCAGGCTTCCAGTGTGGTCCAGTCAAGGCGGTAGCCCGTGCCGTCGTAGTAGTACGGCGTGCCGACCGAAGTCGAAGAGAGGGCGCAGTCGTCCCATGCGACGGAAAACGGGAAAACCGAGCCGATCATGTTCCACTGCGGCTTGAGCGTCAGCCGGTAGGGCGATTCGAGGGCCGTCGTGGTGCCTGCGCCCACGTCGAACGTCTTGGCCTGGGCCGAAATGACCCAGAGGGCTTTCCCGCGTGTCAGGTCGAACCGGGAGCTGTCGGCGTCGGACAAGCTGTCCGAAAATTCAGCATAGGACGTGTCTTTGAATGTGAAACAGCGCCACATGGTCGGGTCGTACAGCCCCATATCGTCGCTCAGCACGCTTGCCGCGCCCGGCTTGTCGAGGGCTGCGGGAACCGACACCATGGCATACTTTTTCGCGGGTAACGTGAGTCCGGAGTTTTGGGAGGTGAAACGCGCCGCGGTCGCGATGGGCCTGCTGATCGCGTCGTAGAGGGGCTGCGTCACCTTGTCGCCTGCCGTGGTTTTTTCGGCGTAATATTCGAGACCGTTGAACGTCACGGCCTGGCCCGGAACGACGGCCTGGTAATGGATTTTGTCGCTGGTCGACGCCGCGACCGTCGCATAGGCGGTTTCTCCGCCTTTCCTGTAATACAGCATCACGGTCTGGGCCGACGAGTCGGACGTGATGGAAACGCCGAGATCTTTGCCCACCTCGGGGACCTTGCTCAAGGCCACGTCGATTCCGGACTTGGCGAGCAGGAATTCCCAGGGTTTGCGCGCCACGCTGGAAATACGGAATTCGTCGAAGTCCCCTTCGAAGGAGCCCGAGAAAGACCCCGCCGAGGTTTCGCGGGCGCCCAGAATCAGCGCGCGCGGGTTGGCGGTTTCTGTCAGGCCGGAATCCCAGATTTTCTGCAGGATGACGGAGCCGTCGATATACAGCGTGCCGTACCGGGTCTGCGCATCGTATACCAGCGCGGCATGGTGCCATGAGGCATCCGCAACCCAGGTGCCGCCCGCTCCGAATCCGAGCGCATTGATCCTTCCGGAGGCGTCTATGGACAGGCCGTAGTTCGCCTTGTCCGTTCCTCCGGCGATGTCTTTCTGGAAAAGGACCTTCGATATCGTGTCCGTTTTGAAGAAACACTCGATGGTGACGCTTTTTGATGCCATGTCAAAAACGAGGTCTTCGGCGCCGGGAACGGTGACGTAATCGTCCTTTCCGTCGAAATGCAGGGCGCCGCCGAAATAGCCGTTCGAAATGCGGGCCACGCCGTTGGTGAGCGTGCCGTTGTGCAGGTTGTTTTTCGAATCGACGGCTGTCGTGCCCGTCGTTTCATCGAAATGGAAGAGAGCGACGGTGTGGTCGTCGACGCCGTAGGCGATCTTGGACCTGTAATTCACACCCGTTCCGGACAGGCGGACCACGGCCGTACCCTGGTTCGGGTCATTGCTTGAGATGAGCAGCGAATCGGCCAGGATGCCGGTGGCCTGCGGCATGAACACGACCCGGACGGTCTGATTCTGCCCCATGGGCACCTGCAGCGATGACGGCTGCGCCGAGAAGGACCGGGTGCCGGCCTTGACGGCGGTGACCACAAGGGTCTGATCGCCGCTGTTCGAAAGCGTGAGATCCTGCGTCTGGCTCTCGCCCAGCAGGACCTGGCCGAAGGTCAGCGAATAGGCCGAGGCCAGAAGCCGCGGGCCGACCAGGTTGAATTCCCATCCCTGGCGGTTGATGTTCGAAAACCGTATCTCGTCGATGGTTCCGTTGAATCCGCTTCCTTTCCCGTAGGCGCCGCCGATGGACAGGTCGGCGGTGGACGACCGCAGCGATCCCGAAAACGCGGTCGAATCGACCTGCGAGCCGTTGAGGAAAAGCCGCAGCTTGCTTTTATCCCAGGTCAGGGCCACGTGGTACCATCCCCCCGTCTGCATGTCGCGGTCCGACGGAACGCGCAGGATGATGTTCTGGCCCGACGACGAAATCAGCCTCGCGGACAGGCCGCGGCCGCTTTCAAGGCTGTCGCCGTATAAAATCTCGTATTGTCCGGTCGATCCCCAGCCCCGCTTCATCAGCGACCAGGTTCCGCTTTGCGGTTTGGCCGCCATCCTGAACCACATCTCCACGGTGAACGGCGAGGATGCGAAATTGAGGACCTGGTTGTAGGGAACCCTGACCCATCCCAGGCCGCCCGTGAACGCGAGCGAGGATGTCCCCCAGCGGGTGACGGTTTTGTTCCAGGCGACACCGGAACCGCGCAAGGCGCCTTTCAAATTGTATGAGGAATAATCCTGAAGCACGGTGTCGGGGCTCGTTCCATCGCAATGCCAGAGGCCCACCGTATAAACGTCCTGCAGATAGGCGCCCGCCTCGCCCTTGTTGTAGCCGCTGCCCGTCAGGGTGACGCTTTTCAGCGGATTGAACGGATCCTTGGAATAAATATTGAGCACACCGCCCGTGACACCGGCCGCAACGGGCGTGAATGTAACCATGGCGGTGGCCGACGCGCCCGGCGCCAAAGTCATGGATTGCGGTGTCACGACGTACCGAGGATTGGTTGTTTTAATGCTGTCTACCCAGAGCGTGCCGATGCCCGTGTTCTGTACCCACACCGGACGCGTTCTGCCGTAGGGCAGCATGACGTTCCCGAAATCCAGGCCGGTGGCGGACACCGAGATGCGTCCGGTGGACACGTTGAACTCCCACGGCGCGCGGGCCACGCCCGACAGCCTGAATTCGTCGATGGATCCCACAATGCCGCCCTCGGCGGCCGTGCTGCCGAGCACCATCGCGATGGCCGTATTGTCTTCATACAGCGGGGCCCTTACGCTGTCCACGCGGGTGCCGTTCAAATACAGCTTGAAGGATCCGTCGTATACCAGCGCCGCGTGGTACCAGGTGTTGAGGCTCAGTCCGTATCCCGCCGATTTCAGGCGCACCGTATCCTGGGCCGAAGACATGCTGCGGGCCTCAAGCACGCGCTTGCTCTCGTAGTCGTCGACGCCCAGTTCGAACAGTGTCCGCGTGGCCTGGGTGATTTTAAAAATGATTTTTCTTCCGGTCTGGTTCTGGGACAGCTTGAACCAGGTATCGGCCGTGAACCCGTTGAATTCGGGGAGATGGTCCATGGAATCGGTGCGCACGCGCACGCGGTCCGCCGCGTTGTCGAAAACCAGCGCGCGGCCGAACCTTCCCGCCGACGCCTCCGAAAGCACGGTGTTCTTGGTGACCCCGTCCATGAGGCCGTATTGAGACTCGTCCAAAACCAGGCTGTCGCGGACGATGGCATTCATGTGATATAATAGAAATGTATAGACGTCGGACGTGTAGGGTTCGAGCGAAGTCGTGACAATGCCCGTTCCGCGCACATTGACCCGCAGCGGGCTGTTGTTGGCGTCACTCGTGACGGTCAGCACGTCGTTGAGGGTCTGCTGGGCCTGGGGGCTGAACGCCACCATCATGTCGGCCCGGCTTCCGGGCAGAACGGTGAAGGGAAGCCCTGATTCGGAAATGAAGCGTCCGCTGCTCGACGAGACGTTGTTCACCAGCACGGGCGTCGTGCCCGTGTTGGTCAACTCGAGGCTGAGCACGCGCTTCTTGCCCACGACGACGGTGGCGAAATCGAGGAGGGTCTGCGATGTGATCAGCGTTCCGGAAAAATTGCCCTTGAAAAGATAAATGCCCGCCTCACCGTCGGCCACGGCCAGCGTGTCACCCGACAGGTCGAGCCGCAGGCTGCTGCCCGCGGTGTGGTGGTATCCGACCTGTTTCGGCGTGCTCGTCATATCGACGATGCGCACCGTCCCGCTGCCGTCCGCGACGATGGCGGCATTGCCCCTGATCAATACGTCATAGGCCGTCCCTGGAGTGTCGTAATACGTCTGGTCGACAAGTCTGGGGGCGGAGGCGTTCGTGGCGTCGAAACCCATGATGCCGTTCGTGCCGTCCGCCACGATCAGCCTGTTGTTGCCCTCTCCGCTGAAGTCGGACGCGTAGGCGTCGCTGCTTCCCGGACAGCTGGCCAGAAGCGTCTTGTTCTGCAAGTCGACAATTTTGGTGCCCGAACTGGTGGAAACATAAGCCAGGTTCCGCGAGAGGTCCACTTTGACCCGTCTGGCAGTCGTCGCGCCCAGTGAAATGGTTCCCGCGTCGGACAACTCGCTGGGATTGGAGATCCCGTACAGATGCAGGCCGCTCGTTCCATCGGCCACCACCACCTGGTTCCCGTACACGTCCAAGTCGTTCGCCGAAACGGTGACCGATCGCGTGGAGAGACGGACGGGCTCTTTGGGCTGGGACAGGTCGAAGACTTTGATTCCGCCGGTGCCGTCGGCGACGAAAAGAAGATTGTCTTTCATGGCCAGCCCCTGGCAGGCCGTGAATTCCGGAAACCGCGCAATCACACCGATCGTCGATGCGCTGGCCTTCGAGCGGTCGAGAATCCAGAGGCCCGACTGGCCGCCGGCCACGTAGACGAGGTTGCCGTGCATCAGCACGTCGCGCGATATGTCGCCCGATGCGAGCGAATCGATGCGGATGGGAGTCGTTCCGAACACATTCAAGAGCAGCAGGCCGGCGCCCGACATCGCCACGAAAGCGTTGTTTTTCCGGTCAAGCGTGATGCCGGCCGCCGCTCCGCGGGTGGACAGGTTTGACAAAATGGCCGGCGTCGGCGTCGATACGTCCACCACCCTCAGGCCGAAACGCGCGTCCGTCACGTACGCCCTCGATGCGAGGATATACACATCCGTGGCATCCATCGATTCGCCTGCAGTCCACGTGCTGCCCTTGACGAGGTTTGAGCGGTTCGCGATCGAAACCTGCTTCAATCCCCCGGTGCCGCAGGCCAGGTATGCCGTGGATCCCTGGATGTAAAGCGACTTCACCGTGCCGCCGAGGTGAACCGAATCGAGAAGGACGGGAGCATATTTGTTCGTCACATTCACCGTCCAGAATCCGGCGCTGCCCGCGGCCGCATACACGATGTTCTCATCCGCCCAGACATCCCAGATTTCGCCGGCCGGCTTGAAGGAGGTCCCGATCGATTCGAGAATACTTCCCGAACCGATCTTGAAAACGGTCATGCCCTTCTCCAGGTTGGCGACAAAGACATATTCCCCGTACACGTCGAGGCCGACCGCCTTGCCTCCGGTTGAAAAAGGCCCGTAGACGACGGGACTGGACGGCACGGACAGATCCACGATCGAAACGCCGTTTTCACACGCCACGAAAGCCCTGGGCCAGGCGATGGCTATGTCGCTGATGACGCCCGGCATCAGAACCTGCCCCCTGAGGTTCAGATAGGGACGGATGCCGGACACCTCGATCACCTGCAGCTGGGAACCGCTGCCCATGAGCAGGTAGGAGCCGTCCGCGGAAACGGCCTTGCATGATCCGAGCCCCCATCGGCCGATGAGATTCATGTTCTCGCTCTCCTGGGCCGAAAGCAGGGCAGCCAGCAGCAGGGCCGGAATCAGAAAACTCTTTATCGCGTTGGATTTCATGGATAACTCCCTCTAAGCTTGAATTATTGAGACCGCTGGGGCAGGGACGGTGGTCCCGGAAGGACCCAGCGTTCCGGAACGAAAGGAAGCGCCGGGGGGCCGGACAGCGTCCGGTCCATGCCTTCCCCATATTCCGCTTCGCTGTAGGGTTCGCGTGTTTCACTGCCCGGAATGAACCCGGCGTCCATCTGGGCGCCGAAAGCCCTGAGCCGGGACGCGGAATTGACGCCGTACAGCTGGAATTCGGTTTCGACCGGGCCCAGGCCTTCACCGGTTTGCAACCCCACGGCCATGGCCACCCCCGCCTGCATCCGCGCCACATCCTGCGTGTGCGTGGCCCGGTAAAGCCCTGCAGATACGGTAGAGAGTTTGGCCATGGAAAAAAGCGGATCGAGGGACAGGGACCGCGAAAAATAGTTTTGCGCCGATTTGAAGTTGCCCTGGTCCATCAGATCGAGGCCGAAGCCGTAATTCATGAAAGCCTTCCAGTCACGGGTGTGGGTTTCCGCGACCCGTATTTCCTGGTCTCTCGTCAGCGTGATGCCAATGTCGGCCAGATTCTTGCGCACGATCTGTTTTTCAACGCCCGGGAGTCCCTCCACTG
>JBFZEN010000376.1:0-2916 GCA_041306805.1 bacterium | reverse complement strand
CAGGGAGGCCGGATGCACGGCAGGGGACGTGGATCTGGTCGCGTTTTACGAAAAGCCGTTCATCAAATTCGAGAGGATACTGGAAACCTACCTGGCCTTTGCCCCCCGCGGTATCCGGTCTTTCATGCAGGCCATGCCCCTGTGGCTCAGGGAAAAATTATGGCTGCCGGACCTGATCAGGGAAAATCTCGGGACCGAGGCGCCGCTTGTCTTTCCCGAACATCACGAAACGCATGCCGCCTCCGCCTTCTTCCCGAGCCCCATTGAAGAGGCCGCTTTCCTGACTCTGGACGGCGTCGGCGAATGGACCACGGCCAGCTACGGGACGGGGGCGGGCAATCAAATCGAAATACTGGCCGAACTCCGCTTTCCCCATTCACTGGGGCTGCTCTATTCAGCCTTCACCTATTACACGGGGTTTAAAGTCAATTCGGGGGAATACAAGGTCATGGGCCTGGCGCCTTACGGAGAGCCCCGGTACGCCGATGTGATCAGAAAACACCTCATCGACATCCGGGACGACGGCTCGTTCATGATGAACATGGATTACTTCAATTACGGCGCCGGCCTCACCATGACCAACGACAAGTTCGACGAACTGTTCGGAGGCCCCCCGCGCATCCCCGAAACGGAACTGACGAAAAAAGAGATGGACATCGCCCGTTCCATTCAGGATGTCACCGAGGAAGTGATGCTGAAGATGGCCCGGCATGTCCGCGCCCAAACCGGCATGAAAAACTGCTGTTTTGCGGGCGGGGTGGTCCTGAACTGCGTCGGCAACGGGAAAATCTGCAGGGAAAAAATATTTGACCACATCTGGATTCAGCCGGCGGCCGGAGACGCCGGCGGCTCCGCCGGCGCGGCCCTGTTCGCGTGGCATCAGGTGCTCGGGAATGAACGCCGCGTCACGCCCGGGCGGGACGCGATGCGCGGTTCCTTTCTGGGCCCGGAATTCGGAGACGAAGAAATCGGGCGATTTTTGAAAGAAGGGAATGTGCCCCATGAACGGATCGATAACGAAGAAATCCTGCTGGACCGCGTGGCCGATTGCCTGATCCAGGAAAAAGTCGTCGGGTGGTTCCAGGGCAGAATGGAATTCGGGCCCCGCGCCCTGGGTTCGCGAAGCATACTCGGAGACGCCCGATCTCCTCGGATGCAGGCCATCCTCAATTCGAAGATCAAGTTCAGGGAATCGTTCAGGCCTTTCGCCCCCTCGGTGCTGGACGAATGCAGATCGGAATGGTTCGAGCTCGACGTGGAGAGCCCTTACATGCTTCTCACGGCCGGCGTCATTCCCGGCAGGAGAATACGGGTGAAGGACGGAGAGAAGGAAATTCGGGGCCTGAACCTGATCCACATTCCCAGGTCGCAGGTGCCGGCCGTCACCCACGTGGATTATTCGGCGCGCGTGCAGACCGTGGACAGGGAAACCAACCCGGTGTACCATTCCCTGATCAGGAAATTTCATCAGAAAACGGGCTGCCCCATCCTCATCAACACCTCATTCAACGTCCGGGGCGAACCCATGGTTTGCACCCCCCGGGACGCCTATGCCTGTTTTATGCGTACGCGTATGGATTATCTTGTTTTAGGCCGGTTTTTTCTCTCAAAAGACACTCAGCCCGAATTCATCGGCCCTTCCGGCCGGCGGGATAAAGTGATATTGGACTGATTTCGGAAAAATGCACCCCCGCAACAAAAAAAGCTTGACAATGACATTTTAATTTGTTATATATTTCCATCCCGATCGTGTACGTACACACAAAATAAGTCCGTAGTCATTCTCAAGATGTTTAACTGATGGCCGCCTGGTGGACGTTTGTGCGTTTTCCGTTTTGCAGATTCATCCTTCCCGATAGATTGCTTAGAGTCCGGTAAAAAATTTTAAGGATCGCCTCTGAACTGAAATCGTCTTTGACACTCAAAGATTCCGATGGCGTAGAGGCGTTTCCGTTTTTTGTGTACGTACACGGTTCCGGGCATGTCCGGATCATTCACGGTCGGTTTCGGAGGGGCGGAGAGAAAAACGTGGTCACGATCAAAGACATAGCAAAACTATCCAGTGTTTCCATCGGCACGGTCGACCGCGTCATACACAAACGGGGGTACGTCTCCGCAGAGGCGAAAAGAAAAGTCGAATGGGCCATCAAGAAATTAAAATACAAGCCCAACATCTACGCCCGCCAGCTTAAATTATCGAGAAGGTACAAATTCGGCATTTTGATGCCTGAACTGCAACAGGATGCCAATTACTGGGGACAGGCCGCCGTCGGCATGCGCAAGGCCGCGGAGGAGCTGGAGAACTTCAAGGTCAAGATCAAATTCTTCTATTTCGACCGTTACTCGGAAGATTCATTCTGTAAAAAGTATGCCCAGATCCTGAAAGACGGGATGGACGGTTTTCTCATCGCCCCCATTCTTGTCGACGATTACAAGGAATTGATACGCCGTATTCCCGAGAAAACCCCCTATGTATTCTTCGATTCGGACCTTCCAGACACGCGCCGGTTCTCGTTCATCGGGCAGGACCCCTTCCGAAGCGGATTGCTGGCGGGCCGGCTGATGAAGATGCTGATCGTCAACGAAGGGGACATCGCCGTCATCCGGGTATTGCCCGAAGACTACCACATCAACCTCCGGACGGAGGGTTTCCAGAGCTATTTCTCCAACAACGGGCACCGGAACGCCATCCGGGTCTACAACTGGCATGAGAACAAAGACCTGAACAACATGAACACTCTGGTGAACGACATATTGAACGAGAACGGCAATTTAAAGGGGATTTTCATCACCAACGCCCTGACCTACCTGGTCGCCTCGACCATCAAATCAAGGGGCCTGGAAGGCAGAATCAGGATCATCGGCTACGACTTGGTCGAGAAAAACGTGGCCTACCTGAAGAATTCCGTGAGATCG
>JBFZEN010000375.1:0-3683 GCA_041306805.1 bacterium | reverse complement strand
CGGCAGGTCGAACGCGGATGGCCGCGACGCGGTTGTCCGGAATTTCCAGAGGGGAATGGACGGCGGTGAAGGACTGAAGGCAATGTCACGTGTATTTCTCAAGATGTTCCGTTCTTGATCTGATGGCTGAGGCAATGGAGGATATTCATGAGCGATAAAAGAAACCGCGTCTGCCCAGTTGAAAGGTCGGGCTCGCTTGACAGCTGGTACAGAAGGATAGTCCAGAACCCCGAGAAAATACTTCGAGGCCATGTCCGGGAAGGCATGACGGTTCTGGATGTCGGCTGCGGCCCCGGTTATTTCACCATTCCCATCGCAAAAATGGTCGGGAAAAAAGGCCATGTCATCGCCGCGGACCTGCAACAGGGCATGCTCGACAGGCTCGGCCGGAAAATTGAAAACACCGAATTAAAGAAACGGATCTTGCTTCACAAGAGCGGAGCAAACGCAATCGGTGTGAGTGGAAAAGCCGATTTCATCCTGGTATTCTACATGATGCATGAAGTGCCGGACCACGGGCCTTTTTTAAGGGAATTGCGGTCGATTCTGAAAGAAGACGGCGAAATATTCATCGTCGAGCCGAGATTTTTTCATGTTTCACGGAAAGCCTTCAACCGGACCGTCCATCTGGCTGAAGAAACGGGACTGCAGCTGAAGGGAAATCCCGGGCTGTTGTTCAGCCGGACGGCCTTATTCCGGAAGAAAAAATAATCAGAATACGGGGGGCATGCCATGGCGCATTCCAGGCGGTTCAAGACGGTCTGCATTTCGGCATTCCTGGCTGCTCTCAACTGCGGCCCGGGGACCATCCATATCCCCAAGATCGACAGGAAGGCCGACATCGATGCCGTTGAAAAAGCCATACACGGTTCCATCGGCTGGGCGAAAAACAAGGACTTGCGGCTTCTGTACAGCATCATCGCGGACGACTCGAGCTACCTCGAGGTCGATCCGGGAAATGAAATCGTATCGGGCATCGGCCAGTTCAGGAAGAACGAGGCGTTCTGGATGCATCCGGATTTCAAGGCCGTGCGCTACGACATCCGCGATCTGCGGATCAACCTGTCGCGGTCGGGCGAGGTGGCGTGGTTCTACTGCGTGCTCGACGACGTCAACGAATGGAAGGGGCGTCCCGCGAACTGGATGAACACGCGCTGGACCGGCGTGCTCGAAAAAAGGGACAAAAACTGGCGCATGGTGCAGATGCATTTTTCGTTCGCGCGGGATTGAAACCAGGGGGACCATGGCATGAAAACGATAATGGTGTTTTGGGCGGCGCTTCTGTCTCCATTGTCCGCGTTGGTTTGTCAGGAAAATACGGTCGACTTCCCGGTTCTGCGCGGGCCCTACCTCGGGCAGAAACCGCCGGACCGGACCCCCGAGGTATTCGCTCCCGGCATCGTTTCAACCGGCCAATACGCGCGCGATATTGCGATCACTCCCGACGGCCGTGAAATCTATTTTTGCGTGGTTCTGGCGAACTATACCTTTGCGACCATCCTCTCAACACGGGAAACGGACGGACGGTGGACCGAACCCGAGGTGATGAGGCACATGGAAGACACCCGCTTCATCAACCTCGAACCCTGTATTTCACCAGACGGAAAGAGGTTTTTCTTTTTGTCGAACCGGCCGGAGACGTCCAATGGCGAAACCGAAGGCGACGAAGACATATGGGTCATGGACAGGACGGGGAACGGATGGGGCGAGCCGTACAACCTTGGCGCGCCCGTCAATACAGAGGACCTGGAATTCTTTCCGTCGGTCACGCTGGACGGAACCCTGTATTTCACCCGGGCGGAAAAGGGGAGCCGGATAAACGCCATTTTCCGCTCGCGTTTATCCGGCGGTCGCTATCAGACTCCCGAACGTCTGCCCGTGCAGGTGAACTGCGGGCAATCGCAGTTCAACGCGTTCGTAGCCCCGAATGAAAGCTACGTCATCGTTCCGGTCAATGGAAGAAAGGATTCCTTCGGCGGGACCGACTACTACGCGGTGTACCGCAACCCCGACGACAGCTGGTCGGAGCCCGTCAACCTGGGCAGTCCGGTCAACACGGCGGGCGGGCTGGAGTATTCCCCCGCCGTCTCACCCGACGGCAAATATTTTTTCTTCATGTCGGGCCGCGTGATCGAAAAGGAAAAATGGCCCAAAGAATTGAGCCATTCGTTTTTAAAGGCGCTTCACGGCATGCCGGGGAACGGCAATCCTTCCATCTACTGGATGGACGCAAAAATCATCGAGGACAAGCGTCCGGTGAAATGAAGGGTGCGAATACCCGGACATGCTGTGCCGCGTCGGTTGCCTGCATTGTTGCCTTAAAATCGAAACGGGAAATGCGCCCGGATACGCCGGGCGATACGATCCACAGCTTGAAAAATGAGATTGGTCCGATCCATCGCCACAAACAGAGGTGCCGTCATCATGAAAAAAATGCTGTTGTCCGTTTTAACGATATCCCTGGCCTGCTCATGGATTTCCGCGCAAACCGACGGCCAATCCGTGAAACCGGCGGCCCCGCGCGAGAGGCTGCTGATGGACAACGGCTGGAAATTCGCACTCGGCCATCCCTTCGACGCGGCCAGGGACTTCAACCACGGCACGGGCTATTTCTCCTATTTCACCAAGGCGGGCTACGGCGACGGGCCCGCGGCCGGCGACTTCGACGACAGGGCGTGGCGCATTCTGGACCTGCCGCACGACTGGGCCGTGGAACTGCCTTTCGACGGAAGGGGAGGGCACAGCCACGGCTACCGGGCCATGGGCAGGGCTTTCCCGGAGAACAGCGTCGGATGGTACAGAAAAACCTTCCTTGTCCCCGAATCGGACCTGGGCCGGCGTATTTCGATTGAATTCGACGGCGTCCACCGCAATTCGGATTACTGGATGAACGGATTCTATCTCGGCAAGGAGCATTCCGGCAGCAGCAGCTTTCAATTCGACGTCACCGATTACCTCGATTACGGCGGGCGGAACACCATGGCCGTGCGCGTCGACGCCGTCATGGAAGAGGGATGGTATTACGAAGGCGCGGGAATTTACCGCCACGTCTGGCTCGCCAAGACGGAGCCGCTCCATTTCGGACGCCACGGCATTTTCGTTTCCACCCGGGTCGAAGAGGGTGCGGCCTCCATCACGGCCTCGACCACGGTCGTCAACGAAACGGACGCGGAGGCGGTTTTCGACATCGTCCATACCATGATAGACGCGTCGGGAAGGCCCGTGGCCGACGGGGAAACCGGCGGCCACGTCCTCAAAGCGGGCGAAACGGGGGAATACCCGTGCGTCACGCGTTTGAAAAAACCGCGCCTGTGGTCCCTCGAAGACCCGCACCTGTATAAAATGAACACGGTGCTGTTTTCGGGAAACGACGCGGTGGACGTCTGCGAGACGCCTTTCGGCATCCGGTCGGTACGGTTCGATCCGAACGAAGGGTTTTTCCTCAACGGCAAACGCGTCCAGCTGAAGGGCACGAACAACCACCAGGACCATGCGGGGGTCGGAACGGCCGTTCCCGACGCGCTGCAGGAATTCCGGATCCGGACGCTGAAATCGATGGGCTGCAACGCGACCCGCACGTCCCACCATCCCCCCACGCCCGAACTGCTCACCGCCTGCGACAGGCTGGGCATGCTCGTGCTCGACGAGAACCGGCTGATGGGTTCGTCCCCCGAGCAAATGCT
>JBFZEN010000374.1:0-5645 GCA_041306805.1 bacterium | reverse complement strand
GGGCATACGCATCGTCCGGCCGACGCACAGAGGCCTGATCGAAAGGATGGGCAGATAACAGCGTTTCGCGAATCCGGGGTTCAACTGGATCATTCCCGGTATCGGCAAGGTGTTCAGGGTGAACGTCACCGAGCAGATGGTGGACGCCGAGCCCCAGGAAATCATCACCAACGACAACCTGAACGCCTCGGTGGACGCCCAGGTCTATTTCAAGGTGAAACCGGACGAGCAAAGCGTCAAAAATTCCCAGTACAATGTCAACAATGTCGGCTATCAGATCGTGAGCCTGGCGCGGACGACGCTGAGAAACATCATCGGTACGCTGACCCTGAAATCGGCCAACAGCGAGCGCGGCCGCATCAACGACGAACTGCACAAGGTCTTGATGCAGGAAACGACAAACTGGGGAATCGAGATCGTCCGCACCGAGCTCAAGCAGATCGATCCGCCCAAGGACGTGCAGGAAACCATGAACAAGATCGTCAAGGCTGAAAACGAGAAAATCTCGGCCGTCGACTACGCCACGGCCGCCGAAACCGTGGCCGACGGCGAAAAACGCGCCCAGATCAAACGGGCCGAGGGCATCAAGCAGGGGCGTATCCTCCAGGCCGAGGGCGAGGCCGAGGCCATCCACCTGGTCAACGACGCGGCGAACAAATACTTCGTGGGCAACGCCCAGCTGCTCCGAAGGCTTGAAACCGTCGAGAAGGCGCTGATGGGCAACGCCAAGATCGTGGTGCCCTCCGGCACGCAGCTCGTGAACGTCATCGGGGAAATGGCGGGGGTATTACCGCTGAAAGAGGAGTATAAGGTAACTCCATCGATGCCTGTGAAGAAATGATTTTGAGCACGGAAATATAAAAATAAAATAATAAATATCAAAAGTCAAAATGGAAATCAAAATTTAAAAAGGATATTTTCCGTCTTTTGTAATTGGCAGTACTAGATTATATTTTTAATTTTTGATTTGTCGCTTTACATTTTGATATTTGATTTTTATTTTGCCGGGGTATACGGTTCTAAACTCCCGTATCGGGAAAGTCCTGAACATCAAAATCGGGAATATGCTCATGAAGACCCATGAACGCGCGGCATACTGCGGTTTGATGTGCGAGGGGTGTCCCATACGCTGGGCGACTCTGGAGGAGGATTCCGGCGTCCGCACCAGAATGCGCGAGGCCATCGTCCGCCTCACCCGCGAGCTCTACGGCATGGAAATCAAGCCCGGGGACGTCACGGACTGCGACGGATGCCGCACGGAAAGCGTGAGGCTTTTCTCAGGCTGCCGGCAATGCGTGATTCGCGCCTGTGTGAAGCGGAAAAAAATCGAAAGCTGCGCGTTCTGCGGGGAATACGCCTGTGAACAATTGAAAAAATTCTTTGAAACGGACAAAGATGCCAAAACAAGGCTTGAATTCATCCGCAGCATACGATAAAAAACGTCCTTTTATAAATGAATGAAATTGTGCAGGAATGATGATGGATTCAGGCCCGGCATCAACCGATGCGAAACCCGATTGACCCGTTTCCGGCGTGAATATTTTCGATTCCCAAAACGATACACCAATAAGACACGTGGCCGACAAGAATGAAGAAAATCCGTTCTAAAACCATCCTTAACATAAACGGGGTGAAATATACTTTCCATTAAAAACCTCAACAAGTCATACGGTTCCATCAAGGCCGTGGACGGCCTTTCCTTTGAAATAGGGAAGGGCGAGATCTTCGGACTGCTCGGACCCAACGGCGCGGGAAAGACGACCACCCTGCTCATGGCCATGGGCGTTCTCAAACCCGACGCAGGCTCGATCACGCTCGAAGGCATCGGTTCGCCGGATCTGGCGCAGGTTCGCGCCCGGATCGGACACGCGCCCCAGACCCTCGCCCTGTACGGCGACCTGACGGGCGAAGAAAACATGATGTTCTTCGGAAAGCTGCAGGGATTATCCGGAAAGCGGCTGAAGGAGAGGACGGACTGGTGCCTCGAGTTTGTCGGGCTCGCCGAGAGGCGGCGCGACAGGGTCAAACGGTATTCCGGCGGAATGCAGCGCCGCCTGAATCTCGCGGTCTCCATGGTGCACGACCCCCAGCTGATGCTTCTCGATGAACCCACGGCGGGCGTGGATCCGCAATCGCGAAACGCCATTTATGAAAACGTGGTTTCGCTGAAGAACCGGGGGCGCTCCATTCTGTACACGACACATTACATGGAAGAGGCCCAGAGGCTGTGCGACCGGGTCGGCATCATGGACAGCGGCAGGCTGCTGGCCCTGAACACGGTACCCCATCTCGTTTCATTGCACGGGGGTAAAAGCGTGGTCACGGCGGTCTGGCCGGACCGCGAAGACCGCATTGAGACCGACGATCCCGTACGGGAATTCAACCGGTTCAAGTCCGACCCGTCGCTCATCGGCCTGCGCGTGGACAAACCGACGCTGGAACAGGTGTTCCTGAATCTGACCGGCCGCCGTCTGAGGGACTGACCATGAAATCGATACTTGCCATATGCCGAAAAGACCTTCGGCTTCTCGTCAGGGACAAAGCGGGCTTCTTTTTCACGTTTTTTTTCCCTCTGCTCATCGCCATTTTCTTCGGGACCATTTTCTCGGGCGAGGGACACAGCCCGCGTTCAATCGCCGTCTGCCTGGTGGATGAGGACAAAAGCGATGGTTCCGAACGGTTCGCCGGCCAACTCGAAAAAGCCGTGGAATTCAGGGTTCTCCGCACGGGACGCGGGGAGGCGCGGGAACTGGTGCGCACGGGAAAGCGAACGGCCTTTCTGATCCTGCTTCCCGGATTCGGGAACGCGCAGAAGCGGGCGTTTTGGGGCGAACCTCCGGAAGTCGAATTGGGCGTGGATCCCGCCAGACGGGCGGAATCGGGAATGATAGAAGGCGTGCTCATGAAATACGCATCCGAACGGTTTCAGGACGCGTTTTCCGATCCGGCCCGCGTCCATGAAGACGTCGGGAACAACCTGAAGGAGATACGGACATCGAAAACCATTCCCCGGAGCGATAAAATAAGGTTCGAACGTTTTCTCGGAGCGCTGGACCGGTTTGCCCTGACGGCGCCTTCCCGGACGGCCGGAGAACCCGTTCAACCGGACAGCCTGAAAAGCCGGTTCCAGCCGATCGCCGTCCGGCGCGTGGACGTGGGCGTCGTTCGAATCGGCCCCAAGAACGCCTTTGAGTTTACATTTCCACAGGGCATCGTCTGGGGACTGTTGGGCTGTACGGCCGGTTTCGGTATTTCGCTGATCACCGAGCGCAGAAGGGGGACGCTTCTCAGGCTGCGATCCGCCCCCATGGAACGCTGGCAGATACTCGCGGGAAAGGCATCCGCCTGTTTCTGCGCGACGCTGGCCATGTCCTTCGTCCTTTTATTCGTCGCGATAGTGGTCTTCCGCGTGAGGCCGCACTCCTACAGCCTGCTGGTTTTATCGCTCCTTTCATCCGGTTTCGCTTTCACCGGCATCATGATGCTGATGGCGGTTCTCGGCAAAACGGAACAGTCCGGGGCCGGCATAGGCTGGGCGGTCAACCTGGTTTTCGCCATGATAGGCGGCGGCATGATTCCCCTGTTCGTCATGCCCCCGTGGATGGCCCAGGTCAGCCATTTGAGCCCCGTGAAATGGGCCATACTCGGCATCGAGGGGGCGATCTGGCGGGGTTTTTCATTCCATGAGATGATCGTACCGTGCGCGATTCTCATCGGAATCGGAATCGTATTTTTCGCGGCGGGAGCGAAATTGTTCAAGTGGGAAAATTAGGAGAGAGTTACGAGTTCCAGGTTCCGAGTTCCGGGAAAAATATCAGGCGATCGGCAGTAAGAAAAAGATCAACCGCAAAGAACGCGAAGCGCGCAAAGGGAAAAAGAGTCCATGACGCCTTCGGCGCCTGTCATCCGTGGATGGCGTTGATACGGGCTGCAGTTTATTTCTCGATTCCCGACAAAAGGAGGGAACATGAAATCAACCGTTCTGCTTTTTTCATTCCTGCTTGCAACGACGGCATCCATTCCCGTGTCAGCCGGCGATACCGAATCCATTCCGTCCGTGAAAGACGTGGACATCGAGCGCTACCTGGGCACGTGGTACGAAATCGCCCGCCTGCCTCACCGGTTCGAGAAAGACCTGGTCGGGGTCACGGCGACGTACACGCGGAAACCGAACGGAGAAATCGAGGTGATCAACCAGGGATACAAAAAGTCCCTCGATGGAGAGCGGAAAACGGCGCGCGGGCGCGCCCGTTTGACGGATCCGGATACGCCGGGGCTGCTCAAGGTCAGTTTTTTCTGGATATTCTGGTCCGATTACAAAATCATCAGGCTGGACACGGCCGAATACAAATGGGTCGTGGTCACCAGCAGCTCGAAAAAATACCTGTGGATTCTATCACGAACGCCCAAAATGGATGAGGCGCTCGTTTCCGAGCTCACGGCCTTTGTCGCCGGCAAGGGTTTTGAAACGGAGAAAATCATTTGGGTAGAGCAAAAGAAATAGGTGACAAGTTCCAAGTTCCGGGTTAAGAAAAGGCGGTATGCAGGCGGCAGAAAAAAATCGGTACTGGGTAATGGGATATACAACCATGACAGGTGATTTCCAATCCACTAAATCCGGATCCTGATTTCCGAACTCCGAAATTAAAACGGGCCCGGCGATACAAACGCCGGGCCCGAATATTGAGGAGGGAGCTTCAATCGGTTTGTCCGTTATTTCCCCGCTGTTTTGGTCCCCATGGTGATCCGCTCGAGATCGTTGATGCCCGTGTTCTGATTCATGTTGAGGTAGAAAAAGTTTCCGCCTCCCCACGCAAGCTGTCCTCCGGCGGGGGCCAGAATGCCCAGGTAAACCGGGGCCACGCTTCCATCGGCCTTGACCACGATCAGCGCGTGTTCATGACTGACGCTGACGTACATGGAGCCGTCGTCGGCCAGTGCGAAGGAAACGATTTTCGACGCGCCGTAGGTCGCGTTAGCGGTCAGATCGAAGACCACCTCCTTGCCCGCCACCGAACCGTCGGCGCCTGTGATCGCGCAGCGGTAGATCTTGCCGCCGTCGGTCACGTACACCGCGTTCTTGAACACGGCCAGAAAGGTCACGGTCAGGTCGTCGCATTCACTCAGCTTCTTTGTCGACAGGTCGGCGGCCATCGTCATCAAACCCGTTTTGCTGCCGGCCGCGTACATGATTCCGCTGGATGCGAAATCGAGGGTGGTGAAAGCCGCGGGCATGTCGACCAGTTTGGCCGAATTGCCGCCCGCCGGGGCGATCTGATGCAGCGCCGCGTTGTTGTAGGCGAAGTAGATGCCGCCGTCGGGACCCAGCCTCATGTCGGTGGCCTTCGGCGAGAAACTGCGCTTCCCGAAGACGGCCGAAGCCTGGTTCGACGGGTCGATGATGCTGACGTTTTTATTGGGTGCCAGAAAGTATACTTTGTCGTTGTTGTCCACGGCGACGAACTGTGAGAAGTTTTTGCCCGGCATGTTCCCATACAGACCCGCGACTTCGGCTACGCCGTAGTTTTTCAGGGTGGCAATCGTCAGCGCGTCATCGACCATGACTTTAACCGTCATCGAGTCACCCGAAGTGTTGGGGCGGTAGACGACGATCTGCGTATCCGCGCATGTCTTGATATTGGCTA
>JBFZEN010000373.1:0-5885 GCA_041306805.1 bacterium | reverse complement strand
GAATGGATATCGGAAATCCACAATCAAAAATCCACAATCAACTATCAAAAATACACACCGGCCATCGGTATTCTATAAAATAAAATGATTCTGTCGACGGGAAAAGAATGATACCCGATAATCCCGAAATTCTCGCCCGCTGCGGCTACCGCTGCGATCTCTGCCCCGCCTATCATGAAAACATCAAGGCCGATTCGGACAGGCAGGCGATCAGCGACGGCTGGTTCAGGTATTTCGGCTTCCGCGTTCCTCCGGAACAAATCGCATGCCCCGGCTGCATGGGCAAGGAACGGCCTTTGGACCATGAATGCCCCGTGCGTCCCTGTGCCATTGAAAAATCCCTGGACTCGTGCGCACGCTGCCCTGCGTTCGAGTGCGACAAATTGAAAAGCCGGATGGAATCCATTGAATCCGTCATTTCGAAATACGGGAACATACCGAAAGAGGATTACGACCGGTTTTTCCTTCCTTATTTAAGCAGGGAGAGACTGATGCGCATTAAAAAGACGGACGATTGAGGATGTTCGATGGCCGATGTCCGATTTTCCATCGGCCGCCGTCAATCGAATATGCCTGGTCATAAAAATATGAATCCTGGACCGGTGCGATGAACGAAAATTTCGTCAGAGTCGTTTGTTTATCATGCGGAACGTCTTTCCGGGTCGATCCGGCCGCCATACCCGATGAAGGCGCCACGGCTACGTGCAAGAATTGCGGGCACCGTTTTTTCATCCCCAAGACCGTTTCGGCTCCTGTGGTGCTACCCGCCCCGGTCGCGGCGGATGCCGCGCCGAAATCCGTTCCGGCCCCGGCTTCCGGCCCGCCCGTTGCATCCGCCCTTCAGGAGCAACTATTCACCTGCCCCAAATGCGGGCATCAACAAACCCAGGCGTTCACGTGCTATGCCTGCGGCGCCGTCATCACACCGCGCAAACCGGCGCCCGGCCCGGCCGCTCCACCCCCGGCGGCGCACCCGCAACCCGTTCCCGTTCCGGACATGCATCTGGAAAAGGAAATGGGTGAAATCGTCGTCCGTACGCGGCTATTGTCGGGCGGCTGGGCAAAGCCGTACACCAAACCCCACATCTCCATCGACGGCATGGACCATGCCAGGGATTGGGGCGTGCATACGTTCAAGGCCATCAAAGGCGAATGTGAAGTGGCCGTCGAATACAAATTCTTTTTCTGGGCTTTCGGGAAAAACGCCGTCACCGTTCAGGTTCTGGCAAAGGACAAGGTGTATGTCGGCTACGACGTCGCGCAGGCGCTGTCGAATGTCCGCGGCAGAATAGCCTGCCTGCCCTTGGTGGAAGGCGCACTGTGGCAGGTGACGGCCGGTACGGAGCAGCCTTCCGAAAAGGGAAAATCGGATCGAAATAAAGTGATTTTCACCCTTGCGTTGTTGGGACCGTTCGGTCTGGTTTCGCTGTGGAGGAGCGACGCATTTTCCATGAACGCGAAAATCGCGATCAGCGCCGGCCTGATCCTGTTGACCCTGTTTTTTATTTCAAAGATTTAAAATCCCCCGACCCAAAAGTGATGATTTGCAAAAAGGACTGAAAATGACAATATCGGAACGTCGCGGGAAAGCCATTCACGCCTTCAGGAACGGATACAACTGCGCGCAGGCCGTGTTTTCGTCGTTCAGCGCCGATTTGGGTACCGATGAAACCAGGGCCAAAGCCGCGGCCGCAGGTTTTGGAGGAGGCATGGGCGCGCTCCAAAAAACGTGCGGCGCGGTGACCGGCGGCATCATGGTGCTGGGCTCCAGGTTCTTCGACGAAAAAGACCTGCCGGGTTCAAAAATGCGGATATACGGAAAAACCAGGGAATTCATCCGGCGTATCGAGAAGCTGCACGGCTCGGTGGAATGCCTCCCCATTCTTGGCGCCGACATTAAAACAGAGGAAGGCCTGAACGGGGCGCGCGAGGTAGACCTTTTTCATTTGAAATGCGAACCAGTCATATTGAATGTTTGCAATGTTTTGGACGAGATGTGTAAATAACAATATAAAATCAATACTATTAAATACTTACATGGTGACATCCGGTAATAATGAATACGGTTCTACATGGATTGATCCTGCCGTCCGGGCGGTATATTATTTGCACCTTTTCTCTCCTTGAAATTCAAAATAAATAATAGTATATTTTATAATATCTTTAAACGCCGGCCTAACCAATTACCGGCCATCCCCTCTTTGGCCCGCGGGTGGGGGGGAATAGGACTGAATCTCTCCCAAAACCGGGGAGAGGGGAGGTTTGAATGCGTGCTCTGCCATTGCCGAAATCCTGTTTTATAAAACGGTTTTTCGGCCTTTTCATTCTTCAGGCGCTTGTGTGCGGCGCCGGCCATGCCCAGCAGCAGGGAACGGTATTGTGCGTGACGGCAGGCCGTGAATCGGCCATCGCGGACGGCGACAGCCTGTTCCGAGCCGTGTTCTCAATCGAATGCCCGGCCGGGGCCGCGGAAACATACCACCTGCGCGTCTTCGACGCCGATGTCGGCGGCAAATTGGACCGTGGTGCCGTGCCCTCGAAGGCGCGCTACCGGTTGTTTGCAAAAGGAAAATGGTCGTCGCGCCTCTCGTCCATCGGCGACCGGGTGGATGCAGCCGGACCCCTGTTCGATCTGGAACTGGGGGATGACGATTCCTACGACAACCAGTGGCGCACCGTGGCGTCGTTCCGTGCCCGGGACGGCGAATGCTCCGATTCGGTTTCGTCATTCACCTTCATCATCGACGGGGCGAGCGGAGCCGGAGCCAACCTGTACCAGATCGACGTGTCCACCGACGAAAAACGCAACACTCCCGCCGACGCGGTCCGCATCGGAACGGCCGTGGCTTCCCTCTTCATCCCGGCCCTCGACACGCTCGTGACCCAGATTCCATTCGACATTCCGGCGCGCGCCAAAACGCTGGACGTGCGCAACTTCGACGGGGACGGCATCGGTGAAATGTTCATCCAGACTCCGTACCGTGAGAAAGTGCCCGTATGCGTTTCAGAAAACGGCGTTTCCTGTTCCACGATAATCCCTGTCTTCGATCATGAAAGGGGAAAAAGAGCCTCGCTGGTATTCGCGGGAAAGCGCTCAAAGGCGGACTACGTGCAGTGCTGGATTTCGGATGATTCGGGCGCTCCCCTGTTCTTTAAGCTTCCCGCGTGGCGGTCACCCATGAACCGCCTTCCCTCGCCCCGATTCACGGCGGCGCCCCTGTCGGACGGCCTGACCTTCGTTCTCGACGCCACCGGCACAACCGATCCGGACGGGGACGAAATGTCGTTCCAGTGGTTCGCCGGGGACCGGTCCATCGGCCGGGGCCCGAGAATCGTCCACGCCTTTCCGGAACCGGGCCTGTTTCCCGTCCGGCTGGCCGTCCAAGACCATTCGGGATTCACGGCAGACACAAAAGAGACGACCGTGAATGTGCGGGTCAACAGCGCGCCCGCATCCGATTTCAGCGCACCCGCCGTGGCCGCCCCCAATGAAGAATTGGTTTTCGACGGAACCCGGTCGAGCGATTCGGACGGCCGTATTCTCCGTTACCAGTGGAATTTCGGCGACGGACGAAAAGCCGTCGGTCCCGTGGCCAGGCATGCCTATGCCCAGCCCGGCCGGTACCGCGTCGCCTTGCGCGTCGAAGACGACAGCCGTTCTTTGAACGGCAGCGACGAAAAGACAGCAACGGTATGGGTCAATGCGCCCCCGTCGGCCCAGATCAAGGCGAAAACCCCGGTGGCCGTTTCCGAAAACGCGGAGTTCGATGCCGAAGGTTCCGTGGACGGCGACGGCGAAATTGTCCGGTACGTCTGGACCTTCGGCGGCGCCGCGGCGGCGGAGGGAAAAACAGCGAGCCACAAGTTCCAGACGCCCGGAGTCTACCGGATCGGGCTCGCCGTGCACGACAACTCGGGCGCAAAAAACGGCATACGAAACGCCGGGACGACGGTGGTCGTCAACGCGCCTCCGGTTGCCGCGTGGAAAGGACCAACCGTCGCGGCGGTCGGGGAAACCGTCGTTCTGGATGCTTCCGGGTCGGCGGATCCCGACGGCCTGGTTTCGCAGATCCGCTGGGATCTGGGAGACGGCACCGTGCTGACCGGAAACCGCATCCAGCACGCCTACGACAAACCGGGCCGGTACGACGTGGTGCTGCAAGTCAAAGACAATTCGACCGCGTCGAACGGGGAAGACGAGAAGCGTTTTTCAATACGCGCCAACGCGCCTCCTGTTCCCGACGCGGGGGAAGACCGCATCGTCAATTCAAGCACGGTGCTCTTCGACGCGGGCGCCTCGGACGACTCAGACGACGGCATCGTCGATTATGCGTGGGATTTCGGCGACACCCATTCTGCGCACGGAGAAAAAGTGTCGCACACCTACGCCCTGCCGGGCTCCTACCGCGTGAAGCTGACAGTGAGGGACGGTTCGGGCACGGCCACGGCCGTCCAATCGACTGACATCAGCGTGGTCGTCAATCATCCGCCTGTGGCCGACGCGGGGGGAAGGCGCGTCGTGGCGCAGGGCGAGAGCGTGGCGTTCGACGCCTCGTTTTCGCACGATCCCGACGATGAAATCATCGAATACCGGTGGACGCTGGAACCCGGCGTCGAGAAGGAAGGCAAACACGTGAACCACGTCTTCAACCGTCCCGGCACCGTTCAGGTGCAGCTTGCCGTCAAGGACAAGACGGGCGCCGAAGACGTGCACACCACGGATATTGTGGTCAACGCGGCGCCGGCCGTCCTCATCGGGCCCGTTCCCCGCGCGGCTCCGGGGCAGGTCATGCAGCTCGACGGCGGCGCGTCCGCCGATCCCGACGGCGAAATCGCCGAAGCCGGGTGGGATTTCGGGGACGGCACACCGCCGGCGGAGGGATTGAAAGTCAGGCACGCGTACGCGAATCCGGGCAGGTATCAGGCCGTATTGACGGTGCGCGACGACAGCCGCGCTTCGAACGGCACCGCGTCGGGATCCGTCGCCGTTTCCATCAATCACGCTCCCGTTCCGTCGGCCGGACCGGACCAGGTTTCATGCTCCCAGACCGTCCATTTCGACGGTTCCCGCAGCTTTGACGAAGACGGCGATCCCCTTGCACTGCGCTGGAATTTCGGAGACAGCCTCAAGGCCGAGGGCCCGCAGGCGACGCACACCTACAAGCGGCACGGCGCGTATCTGGTTCGCCTGACCGTCGACGACGGTCACGGCCTTTCCAATTCAAAATCGGAAATGTTCGCCAAGGTTCGCATCAATTCCCCCCCTGTAGCCGTCATCGACGCGCAGGAGGAGGTTTGCGCGGGGGAACCCTGCCTGTTCGACGCCAGCCGCTCGTTCGATCCGGACAAGGATCCGCTGAAATACGTCTGGAATTTCGGCGACGGAAGCGCGGGCGAAGGCGTCAATCCGGTGCACCGGTACGCGAAAGGGGGAATGGCGCGCGTCCTGTTGACCGTCATCGACCAGAGCGGCATGTCGTGCGACCGGGCCCTGGCCGAAACCGTCGTCCGCATCATCGACGCGCCCGTGGCCGACGCCGGAGAAGACCGCATCGTGTGCGCCAACCGGCCCGTCATTTTCGACGGTTCGCGGTCCAGCGGCGGCAGCCGCCCCATTCAGAGTTACGAATGGGATTTCGGGGACGGCCAGCAGGGTGGCGGCGCGTTCGCGCACCATGCCTTTTCCAGGGCTGGGGTGTACACCGTCCGTTTGAAAATTGCCGTTCCACCCGAGGGGCATTGCGACAACGTCTCCGAGGACCAGCTGACCGTCAGGGTATCGCCGTCTCCGGTGGCGGCCTTCGAATTTGCGCCATCGGGTTGTCCCGGCGCGGACCATGTTTTCGACGCCGGCGCCTCGAAAATCGAAGATGCGGGCGGGGCGA
>JBFZEN010000372.1:0-9276 GCA_041306805.1 bacterium | reverse complement strand
TCGCCCCGGTTGATCTTGGATAGAATGAGGCGCACATCATCGAGCATCAGGCCGGTGGAGTCCACGATAGCCTGATAGCGCGATCCTTCCTCCGCGGAAATGAATCCGCCCTCCGGAATGACGGGCTCGCTCGGGCTGCCCATGGACAATTCGACCACTTTTCCGTATATCAGGCTCGCCGAGCCGATGCGGGCCCGCGTGTCTTTGCGTATCCGCGGGGTCACCGCGTGATCCACGGAGATATCGAGAATGATTTTCTTCTCACCGACATCCTTCGAAAACCCGATTTTTGTGATGTTCCCCACTTCGACGCCCGTCAGCAGAACGGGATCACCCTCGAACAGCCCCGTCGTCGAACGGAACTGTATTTTATAGGCGGCCTTTCGGACGAAGAGCCGGCTTTCCCCGCCCAGCGTGAAAACGACGATGGTCATGACGGCCAGCGCGGCGAACACGAACGCCCCCACGCGGATTTCCTTGGAAGGCTTGCGGTTCATTTTTCCCTCAGCTTCTTAAAAATTCCTGGACGATGTGGTCCTTGTTTTCGGATATTTCCTTCGGGGTGCCCACGAACTTGATGCGTCCCCGGTACAGAAAGGCGATGCGGTCGGCCACGGCCATGGCGCTTTGCACGTTGTGCGTCACCACGATCGAGGTGATTTTCAGCTTTTCATGTATGGAGCGCATGAGTTTGGTCACCCACCTCGTGGTGATGGGATCAAGCCCCGTGGTCGGCTCGTCGTACAGAAGGCTTTGCGGCTCGAGCACGATGGCCCGCGCCAGCGCGACGCGTTTTTTCATGCCGCCGCTGAGCTTGTCGGGCATCATGCGTTCGACGCCCTCCAGCCCGACCAGTTTCAGCTTCTCGCGCGCCTTGTCGGCGACGTCCTGGTTCGAAAGACGCGTGTGTTCGCGCAGGGGAAAAGCCACATTGTCGAGCACGGTCATCGAATCGAACAGCGCGCCGCCCTGAAAGAGAAATCCGGTCCTCCGCCGCAGGGGAATGAGCTGGTTCTCGTCCATATCCGTGATGTCGTCCCCGTCGACGTACACCCTGCCGCCGTCGGGCTTGATCAGGCCGACGATGTGCTTCAAGATAACCGTCTTTCCCGTGCCGCTGCCCCCGAGAATGACAAGCATTTCGCCCTTGCGGATGACGAGCGTCAGGCCCCGCAGGACTTCCTTGCCGTCGAATTGCTTATAGACTTCGTCGAAAAACGCGAACGGGGGCATGGCTTCCTCAGAGCAGAACCTGCAGTTTGGTCAAAAAATAGTCGAGCACCATCACGCAGATGGAACTGGCCACGACGGACCGCGTGGTGGCCTTGCCCACGCCCTCGGCGCCGCCCTCCACCTTCAGTCCGTGGTGGCAGCCGATCAGCGAAACGGCGAAACCGAAAAAGACGGCCTTGAACACGCCCCCGAAAAAATCGCCCAGGCTCACCGAACGCGTCACCTGCGATATGTAGGTGGTGAACGTCATGTGGATGTCGACAAGGCTGACGATGAGCCCGCCCGTGATTCCGATGAAATCGGCCAGGGCCGTGAGCAGGGGAAGCGTGAGCACGGCGGCCAGCACGCGCGGAAACACCAGTTTTTTTGCCGGGCTGGCTCCCATCAGAAGGATGGCGTCGACCTGTTCGGTGACGCGCATGGAACCGAGCACCGAGGTGATGCCCGCGCTCACGCGCCCGCCGACGAGCAGCGCCGTTAAAAGCGGTCCGAATTCGCGCGTGATGGCCATGCCGACGCCCGCGCCCACCATGGCGCGGCCGGCGAAGTTGGCCTCCGAGTAGGCCACCTGCACGGCCATGACCATGCCGACGAAGAACGCGGAGACGGCCACGATGGGAACGGACCGCACGCCGATTTCGTCCAGCTGGGCGAGCCATGCCTGGGTTTCGTAGGGTTTGCGGAAACCGTACCGCATGGCGTCGAACCAGAGATAGGCCACCTCCCCGATTCCGCGGATGAACTGGATGAACGATTTCAATGGTTTTGCGAAGATCATCTCAAATCCGTTGAAAAAGAAAACCGCAAAGCGCGCCAAGAGCGCAAAGAAAATATAAAAAACCGCTTTCGGCGTTTATGCTGAAAATTATTAAATATGGTTCAGAAAGGCGTCATCCCATTTCTTCTCTGCAGCTCTGCGGCCGACAGGTCCTGCGAATGCAGTGAACAGCACTTTCTTAGCGCTCATGGCGTCCTTGGCGGTTTCCTCTTTTTAAAACTCCAGCAGACCCGGATCATACCCCTCCGGCGGTTCAAAACCGAGAAACTGGATGCACGCGGCCGCGATGTTCGACAGACCCGGCCGTTCGATCTTTGAAAACCGGTACTCGCCTTTGAAGCCGGGATCGTACACGATGAACGGCACGGGATTCAGCGAATGCGCCGTCCTGGGTTTGATTCTGCCGTTCCCGTCGACCAAGGGCTGCCCCTTCTTGTCGAGCTCGAACATCTCATCCGAATTGCCGTGATCGGCCGTGATGAAGGAGGCGCCGCCCATCTGTTCGACGACCTTGACCAGCCTGCCCAGGGCCAGGTCCACCGACTCGACGCCCATGACGGCTGAGGGGAAAACGCCCGTGTGCCCCACCATGTCGCCGTTGGCGTAATTGACCCGCAGCATGCGGTGCCTGCCCGTCTTCATCTCCTCGATCAGCCTGTCCGTGATTTCGGCGCTTTTCATCCAGGGGCGCTGTTCGAAAGGAACCCGGTCTGAGGGGATCTCGATGTAGGTCTCGAGCTCCTCGCTGAATTTTCCGCTCCAGTTGCCGTTCCAGAAATAGGTGACGTGCCCGAATTTCTGCGTCTCGCTGATGGCCAGCTGGGTCAGGCCCGTATGGGCGATGAGCTCTCCCATGGTCCGGCTGATGGCCGGCGGTTCCACCAGGTACTGTTTGGGAATCTTGAGGTCGCCGTCGTACTGCATCATGCCCGCGTATTCGACTTTCGGAAACCGGACGCGGTCGAACTGGTCGAAGTCCGGCTCCTCGAACGCCCGGCTGATCTCGATGGCGCGGTCGCCTCTGAAGTTGAAGAAAACGACGGAGTCGCCGTCCACTATCGGACCGACGGGGCTGCCGTTCTTCGCGACCACGAAGGCCGGAAAGAACTGGTCCGTGATTCCCGTCTCGCGCTTGCGGATCTCTGAAATGGCCTGTTCGGCCGAGGCGAACGATTCGCCCTTTCCGAGAACATGGGTTTCCCATCCCCACTTCACGATGCTCCAGTCGGCCTCGTACCGGTCCATGGTCACCCGCATGCGCCCGCCGCCGCTGGCGACGGCGAAATCGGCGCCTGACCGGTTGATTTCAGACAGAAAGGACTCGAACGGAACGACGTAGTCCAGCGCCGACGTCTCGCCCACGTCCCTGCCGTCCAGAAGAATGTGAATGCGCGCTCGCCGGACGCCTTCCTCTTTGGCGCGGATCAGCATGGCCTTGAGGTGGTTGAGGTGGCTGTGCACGTTGCCGTCCGAGAACAGGCCGATAAAGTGCAGCGTGCCTTTTTTATCAATCGCGTTGCGGACCAGTTTTTTCCAGGTTTCCCCCTGCCACAGACTGCCCGTGCCGATGGCGTCGTTCACGAGCTGGGCGCCCTGCGCGAACACCCGGCCCGCTCCGATGGCGTTGTGACCCACTTCGGAATTGCCCATGTCTGCGTCGGACGGCAGGCCGACGGCTTTGCCGTGCGCCCGCAGCGACGTGGCGGGATGGTTCTTCATCAGCCAGTCGAGCGTGGGTTTGTGCGCGGCAGCCACGGCGTTGCCGACGGGGCTCGGGTTCAGCCCCACCCCGTCCATGATCACAACCAATAAAGGCCCTTTGCGGCCATGAAATTTCTTCGATGGATTCAATTTTTCCATTTAAACTACCTCGATAAATAAATCAAAAAGTAAATATCAAAAATCAAAATGACAAACCGCAGGTCTTCGACAAAATTCAAATGGCTTTTCGAAAAAACAAATCGGACTTTTTTCTGTATTTGGTTGGCGATTCATTTTAATTTTATCATTGCCGTTTTGCATTTAAATCTTTGATATTTGATTTTAGCTTTTTCATTTAATTCCCAGTCAAATCATTCATCCGTATCACCTTGATTTCATCGCACCCTTTTCCCATTGCCATGCAGTACATTCCGTTTTTCCCGAAGATCCACGCCGAAGCGGGAAACAGCATATCCGCACCGTTGAACCGGTGTGCCGCCGGGCCTGGTATTTTGCTGAAGGCCAGTGTTCCACTCAACACCTCGCTGCCCCACCACAGCAGAAAACGGAACCAAACGAACGTCCGATGCAAAGTCTTTTTATTTTTTATCATAAGCGGCACGAAAACACCGAACTTAAACTCCTAATACGTCTTCAACTTCAAACATCAAACATTTGATCTGCGATCCCCAAATCATGATTCCCAATTTTTTAAATCCGTCTCCCGCTTTACGCTTTACCCTTTACGCTTCACGCTTTACTAATTTTCTCCTTCTCCCAGTCTCCCCGTCTCATAGTCTCCAAGTCTCACAGTCCCTATATTTCCGCCAGTTCATATTTCGCCGTTCCCAGTCCGATCAATTCGCCGTGCCGGATCTGCTCCCATGAATCGAGCTCGGGATGTGACAATTCCGACAGCTCCTTTTCCGTCCGCCCGCGTATGAGATCCAGGCTGGCTGCGTCGATGGCCACGGGATCGAAGCCCGCGAGAATACCGATATCCTCGAACAGGGATTTTTGCCTGAAGCCGCCGCAGTCGCATTCCCTGGTGACGGAGAGCACGAAATTCATATACCCGACCTTCCCCTTCTTCCCGATGACCGCGCCCAGGGCGTGTTCGGCCATGCGGCGCGAGAGTTCGCGCCCGTCCACGTTCCAGTCGAATTCCACCGCGTCGAAGCGGCATACCGCGAGGCATTCGCCGCATCCGATGCAAAGTTCGGGATCGATCCCGGCCTTTTTGCCCCGCATGGCAATGGCGTTCTGAGGACACCATTCCACGCAGGCGCCGCAGCCCGTGCAGTTTTTTTGCGAAATGACAGGCTTTGAGGCCGAATGCTGCCTCATTTTGCCCTTGCGGCTGGCCAGGCCCATGCCCAGGTTCTTGATCGCGGCGCCGATGCCCGTCAGCATATGGCCCGTGACGTGCGAAAGAACGATCATGGAACCGGCTTCGACGGCCGCGCTGGCGATGGAGACGCTCTTGAAGATTTTACCGGGAATATCGACCTTCGTTTCCGCGTTCCCGACGAGGCCGTCGGCGATGACAACCGGCGCGCCGGTTTTGTCTATGGTAAAACCGTGGTCGCGCGCCACGCGCAGGTGGTTCACCGCGTTGTCGCGGGCGCTTTTATAGAGCACGCACGTGTCCGTGAAAAAAGGATTGCCCTCCGCCTGTCTGATTTCCTTGATCACGGGTTTGGCGTATTCGGGAGGAATGTGCGTGTCGTTTTTCGGCTCGCCGAAATGGATTTTAACGGCCGTGAGGTCGTTTTTACCCACCACCTTCCCCAGCCCGGCCTCGCCGAACAAAGCGCGGACCTTCTCGGCCACGGCCTTGTCCGGCTCGCTTCTCTTCGCCTGGATGAAATGGATTTTGGACGCCATATATCTCCAATGTTATATAATGGAGGGATTTATGCTAACTTTTAATGTATCAATTATTCCAATAAAATGCAAGAATAAGCGGAACGTTTGTTTTGGCGTTTAAACCAATGGAAAATCGGACTATATGCATTCAACATGAATATTGTCTTGATTTTCAAACGGAGTTTTGATATTATTGAAAAACTGATTCAATCCTATTCATCCGGGGGGAGACATGAAAATCGAATCTGGCAAGATAAACGGATGTTTTCTCTTCGCATTCATATTATTCTCCTCTTTCGTTTTTGCGCAGGAGCCGGACATCCATGTGACGAAGGAGGTTTCCAGTGACAGCCTGTTGAAGATCGCCCATGCGATCATCGATTCGGCAAGATGCCGCATTCTCGTCACGGTGGATGAAAACGGCAAGCCGCATGCGAGGGAAATGGACCCTTTCAAACCTGAAGAAAACCTGGTCGTCTGGCTGGGCACAAACCCGAATACCAGGAAGGTCAGGCAGATTGCGGACAATCCCAATGTGGTCATGTTCTATTATGACACCAGGGGCATGAGCTACGTTTCCATCGAAGGGACGGCACGGCTGGTCAATGATCCAATCGAGAAAACGAAACACTGGAAGGAGTATTGGAAGCGCTATTACGCGGACCGGGACAAGGATTACATTCTGATCCGGATTGTCCCTTCACGGCTCGAGGTGGTCAGCTACAAACACGAGCTCTTCTGGAAAACGGAATCATATCTGCCGCATTCGGTCGAGTTTGATGCGGGTCATATCAGACCACAGTAGAATCGCAGGATGGACCTGTGGCCCATCAACCGAAGCAGTCGTGAACTGCAGAACTGAAATAAAACCGCTATAAATATGAATCGCTCAGGAGGCCGCCATGCCAAAGGCTCGTTTCTTCAATGTCATTTCGACAATCCTTTTGGGGATGTTCTTCATCCATTCCACCGCCACGGCCCAGGAGTCTTCCCCTTCCCCTCAGGGACAAACATTCAAATTCCGCGTGAGATGGGACGGCAGGACCATACCGGGCATCACCACAATAGGCGGGTTGACCCGGATAACGGAAGTCGTAACCGGACGCAGCGGCGGGGATCCGAACGGGCTGCGTCAATCGCCGGGCCTGACCGTTTACGAACCCATCGTTCTCAAAAGGCCCCGCTCATACGACAAATCGTTCGAACAATGGGCCAACAAGGTCTGGAATTTCGGCTCCGGGCTCGGCGCCGAGGTATCCCTCAGGGACTTCCGCAAGGACATCGTCATCGAGCTGGTCAACGAATCGGGCCAGCTGGCCTTGGCCTTCAAGGTGTACCGCTGCTGGCCTTCCAGGTACACGGCCCTCGGCGGCCTCGACGCCGATGAAAACGCGCCGGCCATGGAATGCCTGACCCTGTCGTATGAAGGCTGGGAGCGGGACCATTCCGTGGTCGAACCGGCCGGACCGCAGCCGGCGGTCGGAACCGTCGAAGGACATTGAAAAAACATGGAAACGAATATGAACATCAAACGACAGGAGGTTCCCATGCGTCACAGGATGCGTACGGGCGCAGCCCTATTATGCGCTTTTTCATTTCTGGCCGGACTGAGCGCTTCGGCCCAGGAATTCACGGTCAATCCCTCCCGGTTCGATCCGTACAAGCAGTACAAATTCCGGGTGAAATGGGACGGGAAATACATCCCCGGCATCATCACCGTGAGCGGCCTGAAACGGACCACGGCCGTGACGTCCGTCCGCAAGGGCGACGGCCCCAGCCAGGTTCAGAAGACTCCGGGCCCGACGACCTACGAACCCATCAAGATAGAAAGGGGCCGCACGCACGACAAATCGTTCGAGCAATGGGCCGACAAGGTGTGGAATTTCGGGTCCGGACCCGGTTCTGAGATGTCCCTGAAGGATTACCGGAAGGACATCTCCATCGAACTCTACAACGAGGCCGGACAGCTCGCCATGGCCTTCAGGGTGTACCGGTGCTGGCCTTCGCATTACGCCGCCGTGGAAAAACTGGACGCCTTGAGCGCCGACGTGGCGGTCGAAACCATTACGCTGGAATACGAGGGATTCGAAAGGGATGCCGCCGTGGTCGAACCCGTGGAGCCGTCGACCAGCACGCCCTGACGGCGGCGGTCTGCGACCTTCGGAGGCGCATCACATCATGCATCAAAGAACCGCACTCCCATCCATGGAGTCGACCATGCGTATCAAAGCGGCCGGGACAGCCGTCCTGCTCCTATTGGCCCTGAGTGCCTTCTCTTCTTCAGAATCGGGTCTGAAACTGTCGGATTCACTCGGGCAGGACATCGCGCACGGGAAGATCGAAACCGCGGAATACCGGTCTGAAACGGTTGACACCATCCGGAAATGCATGGTGTACACGCCTCCGCGCTATTCAGTCGGGCAGAAATACCCGGTGCTCTATCTCTTGCACGGCATCGGGGGCGATGAAATGGAATGGTTCAAGGGCGCCCGGCCCGACCTCATTCTCGACAGCCTGTACGCCGAATGCAGATTGGCCCCCATGATCGTGGTGATGCCGAACGGCCGCGCCATGAAAAAAGACCGGGTCGAGGGCAACATTTTCGATCCCGTCAGGGTCAAGGCATTTGAGACGTTCGAGAAGGACCTTTTGATCGATCTCATTCCTTTCATCGAATCCCGATATCCCGTTCTTGCGGATCGGGAGCACCGCGCCATAGCGGGGCTGTCCATGGGCGGAGGCCAGGCCCTGAACTTCGGCCTGGGCAACCCGGACATTTTCGCCTGGATCGGCGGATTCTCCCCGGCCCCAAACACGAAGCCGCCGGAACTGCTGGTTCCCGATCCCGGGATCGCGTCGGAAAACCTGAAACTGCTGTGGATTTCCTGCGGCTCCGAAGACGGCCTGCTGTCTTTCAGCCAACGCACGCACGAATACCTGGAACGGAAATCGGTTCCGCACATCTGGCGCCTCGAACCGGGAAAACACGATTTTCAGGTATGGAAAAACGATCTGGTGCTTTTCTCGCAGCTTCTGTTCAAATGAGATTCAATGGATTAGAGGATATCCGATGCAGGAACTTGAAAGGGCGCTGAGCGCCGCGGCTGACCGGGTGTGGGGAATTCCCCTGCTGGTTTTGTTGTTCGGAACGCATCTTTTCCTGACGTTCCGGCTCCGTTTCATTCAGCGGTACATCGGCAAGGCCATCCGGCTGTCATTCAAAAAAACGAAGGAAGGCTCCGGCGACGTCAGCCATTTCGGCGCATTGACCACGGCGCTGGCCGCCACGATAGGCACGGGCAATATCGTGGGCGTGTCCACGGCCGTGGCCGCAGGCGGGCCGGGCGCCGTGTTGTGGATGTGGCTCACCGGCGTGTTCGGAATCGCGACCAAATACGCCGAGGCGGTGCTCTCGGTGAAGTACCGTATCACCACGAAAAGCGGCCTCATGGCCGGCGGTCCGATGTACGTGCTCGAACGCGGGATGAAACAGAAATGGCTTGGCGTGGTTTTCGCGCTGCTGACGGCTGTCACGGCCTTCGGCATCGGCAACATGGTCCAGGCCAATTCGATCTCCGTGCTGGTCCACGACACCCTGAAAGTCCCGCCATGGATCACGGGGCTGCTCATGACCTTGTTCACGTCCGTCGTCATTCTGGGCGGCATCAAATCGATTGCGAAAGTCTGCGAACGTC
>JBFZEN010000371.1:0-3936 GCA_041306805.1 bacterium | reverse complement strand
TGCATACCAACCGGTTTACTTTCGAGGATATCGAACCCAATATCGGCGTCTCCGGCTTCTCGTATACGCCCCAGGACAGCGTGGGCGAGGCGGTCGACACCACGATTGCGGAAGGTCAGCGCCTGGCGCTCTCGGTTCACGCGGGGGGAACGGCCAACCAGTACCAGTGGATGAGGAATGGAGCGGCGATTGCGGGCGCGACAGGCGGCACCTATGAGATCACCTCAGCCGGGCCTTTAGACGCGGGGAAATATGCCTGCAAAATCACGAACACCATTGCCACGGCTCTGACCCTATACAGCAAAACCGTTCATCTTTCCATCGGGCCGGGAACCGGGATCAAGGAAGCACCGGAGCAAAACCCGGCCGTGTTTGCGCTGCTGCAGAATTATCCCAATCCGTTCAATCCATCGACCCGGATCGATTACAGCCTGCCGGAACCCGGCCCGGTTCAAGTGAGGATATTCAACCTTCAAGGACGTTTGATCAGAACCCTGGTGGATGAATCGCAAACCGCGGGCGCGAAATCGGCGGTATGGAACAGCCTGGATGACCACGGCGAAAAGACGCCGTCCGGAATTTATTTTTATGAGATCAAGACCGGTGATCGTTCGGCATTGAAAAAGATGATTCTGGTTCAATAAAAATAATGGATGCACCAAGGAAAACAATCCCATGAAGAAATCGGATCGCAATGCGGCACTTGTTCTTCCTGTAATGATAATAGTCGGTATTCTCATGGCCCTCGCGGGCAGCCAAGGCGGAACCGCTATTGCCGGAATTCCATTGTATGCCCTGCTGGTCGGATTGATTTTTCTCATTCAATGGCTGGCCTTTATTCCGGCTTATATCTTCGAGACCGAGAAATATTTCGATTTGACCGGCGGAATCACCTTCATTGCCGCGGGTTTGACAGCGGCTATTTTCAGCGCCGGTGTCGATGCGAGGTCCATCCTTCTCCTGGCTCTGGTGGTGGTCTGGGCGGCCCGCCTGGGCGCTTTTCTGTTCACCCGCATCCGGAAAGCGGGGAAGGACGGCCGTTTTGACGAGATCAAACCTTCATTTTTCCGTTTCCTCAACGTCTGGACATTTCAGGGCCTGTGGGTCATGTGGACGTCAGCCGCCGCGCTGGCGGCCGTTACCTCCACCCACAGGAAAGAATTGGATTGTTTTGCAATCATCGGCTTCCTGATATGGGCCTGCGGATTCACGATTGAGTCTGCGGCCGACCTTCAAAAAAGGCGTTTCAGCGCAAAGCCGGAAAACAAGGGCAGGTTCATTGAAACAGGGTTGTGGTCCCGGTCGCGCCACCCCAACTACTTCGGCGAGATCATGCTCTGGGCCGGCGTGGCGGTCATCGCCTTGCCCGTCCTGCGGGGCTGGCAGCATGCCGCCCTCATTTCCCCCGTTTTTGTCGCATTCCTCATCACCCGGGTCAGCGGAATTCCCCTGCTTGAAAAAAAAGCGGATGAGAAGTGGGGCGGTCAGGAAGATTATGAAGCCTATAAAAAGAGAACACCCGTTTTGATACCCCGGATCATCACCCGATCCGCCGTCCCGAGTCCATCAGCGAATATTCAATCGACGCGTCTACCGGGAGAAAAGAGATGAGAAAAAATATCGTGTTGACAGCCGTGTTTTTCGCCGCGTCGCTTTTCGCGCAGAAATTCCAGGGTCTGGCGCCGACGCCGCCCATGGGGTGGAACAGCTGGAACACGTTCGAGACCCGCATCGACGAAAAGCTCATCCGTGAAACGGCCGAAGCGATCATCGCCGGCGGCATGCAGAAGGCCGGCTATCATTACATCGTCATCGACGACGGCTGGGAGGCGATGGAGAGGGACAGCCTCGGCCGTCTCGTTCCCGATCCCAAGCGGTTTCCCGGCGGAATGAAGGCGCTGGGCGATTTTCTCCATGAAAAAGGGTTCAGGTTCGGCATTCACAACTGCGCGGGCACGCTCACCTGTTCGGGTTTCCCGGGAGGCCGGGGCCACGAGTTCGAGGACGCCCGGACCTACGCCTCGTGGGGCGTGGATTACCTGAAATACGACTGGTGCTATCACGGCACGGCCAATGCCGAGGAAACCTACAAGACCATGCGGGACGCGCTGCACGCCGCGGGCAGGCCCGTCGTTTTCAGCCTCTGCGAGTGGGGCAACAACAAGCCCTGGCTGTGGGGCAAGGACGTGGGCCATCTCTGGCGGACCACGGGCGACGTGACCGACTGCTTCGACTGCCAGGCGGTGTATTCCATCGGGTGGAAACAGATACTCAACGCCCAGGTCGGGCTCGAAAAATACGCGGGCCCGGACCACTGGAACGATCCCGACATGCTCGAGGTGGGCAACCCCGGGCTGTCGCCGGCCGAATCGCGCGCCCAGTTCAGCCTGTGGTGCATGCTGGCCGCGCCGCTGATGGCCGGAAACGACGTCCGCACCATGTCCAAAGCGATAAAAGACATCCTCACCAACGGGGAGGTCATCGCCCTCGACCAGGACTCCCTCGGCAAACAGGGGTATCAGTTCATGTCCCATCCCGGAAAGGAAATCTGGGCCAAGGAATGCTCGAACGGGGAATGGGGCGTGTGTTTCCTGAATACCGGCGAAAGCGTCCTGAAGCTCCGCATCCAATGGAGCCATCTGTCATTCCTCAAAGGCGGCTATCAGATCCGGGATTTGTGGCAGAAAAAGGATTTGGGAAATACATCCAGGGACTTCACGGCGGAGGTCGCCCCGCACGACGTGATTCTGGTCAAATTGAGACCGGTGAAGTGAAAAGATATTTTTGATTGCTGATTGTGGATTGTGGATTGGTAGCAGTTTGGTTATTGTGCAAGGCATTTCTTTTAAATCCGCAATTCACAATCAAAAATCATAAATTATTTTGGATTGCTGATTGCTGATTGTGGATTGGATAAAAATGGTTTTTATGTGAGGCATTTCTTTTCAATCCACAATCAACAATCCAAAATCAAAAATTGTTTGTTTTGCTTATTGATGAGATGAACAGCATGAATGAGAATGAGTTAAAGGCACGGACAAAACAATTCGCCTTACGGGTAATGAAACTCGTGAACGCATTGCCGAAAACAACAACAGGACGAGCGCTCGGCCATCAGTTGATCCGCAGCGGGACCTCGGTTGGCGCAAATTACAGGGCGGCCTGCCGTAGCCGTTCAAAAGCCGAATTCATTGCCAAAATCGGCACGGTGGCTGAAGAAGCGGACGAAACCGCCTTCTGGCTTGAATTGATCATGGACGGCGGCCTTTTAAAACACGAGCTTATTTTTTGTCTCCGCCATGAAGCAGAAGAACTCACAGCTATTTTTACAGCATCAGGGCGAACGGCCAAGAGTAATTATTCACAATCGAAAATTCGAAATTCAAAATAGGCAGTATCGATGATTTCGGATTGCTGATTGCTGATTGTGGATTGGATAAAAATGGTTTTTATGTGAGGCATTTCTTTTCAATCCAAAATCAACAATTCAAAATCAAAAATTCACGATAGGGGAGGCTCGAATGAAAAAGATTTTGCATGTCATCATTGCGGTAACCATGATGGTCTGTCTTTCAGCATTCGTTTCATGCGGCGGTCAGTCCTCCGGGAACGCGGATGGCAAGGCCGGGCTTGCCGAACGGAAAACGGTCGACGGTTTTCCGGTTTATTCGGGCGCCCTTCTTTCGGCGATGATCCGTATCGTCGATGAGGCGATCCTGGAGCAGGAAAGGACCATCCAGGCGCTCGCCTTGCTTCCCGAAGTGCGGCGAGGCGGCTGGGAGGGGATGAAGAAGACCATGGCCGCATTCCAGCAATCGAGGGGCGATGCGGGCATATACTGGTTCGCCCTGCCCGACGGCCGTTACTACAACGTGGAGAAGGGGCTGGTGGACCAGACTTTGACGGACCGTCCGTATTTCGCCGATTTGCTGGCCG
>JBFZEN010000370.1:0-3053 GCA_041306805.1 bacterium | reverse complement strand
TGGCCAGGCAGATCGAATGGCTGCTGGCCCGTCCGTCGCGCGCGCGCGCGTACGGAAAAGCGGCCTTCGAGAGGGCCCGCGTCCATTTTTCATGGGACCGGGTCACCGACGATTACGAGCGCCTGTTTCTGAATGTGGCGAGAAAGGCGCGGGCATGAAATCCCTTTTGATCACCGGATCAAACGGGCTTCTGGGCAGCCGTCTGCTGCATGCCGCTTCGGGCCGGTACCGCATCGCGTGTCTCGATGTGCAGCCGGGCACGTATGATGCCGCAGTTCCCGCGGAATACGTGCAGGCGGACATTTTGGATATGGACGGCATGGTGAGCCTCGCGCGGCGCTTCAAGCCCGACGCCGTCGTCCATGCGGCCGCGTTCACCGATGTCGACGCATGCGAATCCCGGTACGACGAGGCCCGCGCCGTCAACGTGCTCGGGGCCGGGAATGTGGCGAAGGCCTGCAAGGCGGCCGGGGCGCGCATGGTGCACCTGTCGACCGACTATGTGTTCGACGGCGAGAGCGGTCCCTATTCGGAAGGCGACGCGCCTCATCCGATTTCCGCGTACGGCAGAATGAAACTCGAATCGGAGGAAGCGGTTTCCTCGATTCTGCCCGGCTCCGCCGTGGTGCGGACCATGGTGCTGTTCGGCTTGGCCCCGCTCGCGAGGAACAACTTCGTCACCTGGCTGGTCGGCGCGCTCCGGAACGGAAAGCGCGTGCGCATCGTGACCGACCAGCACGGCACGCCGACTTTCGCCGACGATCTCGCATCGGCCGTTCTGGCACTGGCCGACCGGGGCCAAAACGGCCTGTATCACGCGGCCGGTCCCGATTGCATGAGCCGCCACGCCTTCGCCCTGCTCATCGCCGGGGTGTTCGGGCTTGATCCGTCCCTGATCGACGAGGCCACAAGCGAAAGATTGAACCAGCCGGCGCCGCGACCCAAGCGTTCCGGTCTGACCGCGGACAAGCTCGCGCGCGACACGGGGTTCAGGTTCAGACCGCTCCGCGAGGCCCTGGAGGAATTGAGAAAGCAAATTCTGGGAAGGTCCACCTAGCATGAAAGCATCGTTGTTGAAACTCGTCGTTTGTCCCGGCTGCAAATCGCGCCTGGTTCTGAATGACGGACGGACGGAAACCGGCGGGAACGAGATCCTTGAAGGCAGGCTTGACTGTTTGGGGTGCCGGCGCGGATTCCCCATACGGAACGGCATTCCAGTGCTGCTTGTTTCCGCCGATTATCAGGAATTGATTTCCGGAAGTTTCGGATTTCAGTGGCGCATGAAACGCATAAAAATGTTTGAGGCGAAGACCGTATACGGACGCGGTGCCGAAAAAACCCTGGCTGATTTTTATGAACGGCTGTCGCTTCGGCCGGAAGAGGTTCATGGAAAGCGGATACTGGATGCCGGCTGCGGCAGCGGCATGCTGGTCCATGCGCTCTCGGCCGCCGGATGCGAGGTGGTGGGAGTCGATTTGAGCCATCCGATCGAGGCGTTCGAACTCAACCGGGGTTTATCCAACGCCCATATCGTTACTGCCGACATTTTTCAGCTTCCCTTTGAAGACGGCACCTTCGACGTGGTATGGAGCGAAGGCGTTTTACACCACACCCCCGATCCACCCAAAGCGTTCAAGTCCCTGCAACAGATCCTGAAACGCGGCGGAACCGGGTATGTCTGGGTCTATTCGAAGTCGCCCAGGGAACGGATCCGGAAGTGGTTTCACACGCCTGACCTGCCCGGCTGGCTCCTGGTTCTGCTCTGTTATCTTCTTGTGGCCCCCTATGCCATATGTCAGGGACTGCGAATCATCATGAGTTTCAGGGGCACCGCGTTTGCATTTTTTGACGCGCTTTCGCCGCGGTATCAAAGCGCTCATGGACGCAAAGAAGTGCAGGGCTGGTTTCAATCCGCCGGTTTCGAACGGATCGACACGACCGAAGACCGGGGGACCTTCTGGCAGGCCGTTTGGGGCGCGGGAGTAAAAAAATGACGTCTCCGTCGGCCAATCACGCCCTTCCTAAAACGGGCGGGATCAGAAAAAACACGGTGTTCATCGGAACCAGCCAGGTGATTCAACTGGTATTGGCGTTCCTGCTCAACTGGGTCGCCATCCGGAAGCTGGGAGCCGAGAATTTCGGGAAATACACGTTCGCGTCGGTTTTGTTCTATTTCGTCTTCCTTTTTAACGACCTCGGAATCGACATTTACCTGACGCGGGAGATGGCGAAGAACAGACGTTCTCCCGAAGCCCTGTTTTTCAACAGCCTCATCATCAAAACCGCGTTCATTTCCCTCAGCGCCGTCTTTCTGCTGGCCTACCTCAACCTGTTTTCGTTTCCGCGTGATACGATCATCACCGTGCTCCTGTTCGGAGCATTCGGCATTCTGTATTCGTTCAACCAGTTGTGTGCCTCGGTGTACCGCGCCTACGAACGCATGGAATATGAAATGGCGGTCACCGTCTTCGAAAAGATGCTCGTGACCGCGGTCGGCGTATGGGTTCTGGTGCAGGGCAAAGGCCTCGTCGTTTTCTCATCGGTGTTCGTCTTGGGAAGCTTCGCCAGCCTGTTGCTCAACGGAATCTGGATTCGGACACGGTTCATCCGGGGGAAGGTGGAACCCGATTTCAAATTCATGCTCGTGATCGTCAGGGCCGCCCTTTTATTCGGACTGCTGGGCTTCATGGCGAACATCCAGGAACGGATCGGCATTCTGCTGTTGACGGCCATGAAGGGCGATGCGGTCGTGGGCTGGTTCGGCGCCGCCTACAAATTAATTCTTGTTTTCGCAACGCTTCCGACTATTTTGGTCACGGCCATGTTCCCCCGGATTGCGAATGAGGCGCAGAAAAAAAATGCCTTATCCGGCGGCATCATTCCGACCCTGTATACGACGGGGTTCAAACTTCTCTTTTTTGTGGCGGTACCGCTCATCACCGGCACTTTGTTTTTGGGAGACAAGATCGTACTCATGCTTTTCGGAGGCGAGTACATGCAATCCATCGTCATCCTGAAGATTCTGATTTTCGCCACGGGTTTCGAATTCATCA
>JBFZEN010000369.1:0-2823 GCA_041306805.1 bacterium | reverse complement strand
AGCTGGCCGGCGGCGCTCTCCTGGTTTACATCTCGCAGATCAGCGATTATACGGCCATGCTGTGGCTGATGCTGGCCTATTGCCTGCTTTACGCCCCCACTTTGGCCCTGACCAATTCCATCGCCTTCATCAACCTGTCGAACTCCGAGAAGGATTTCGGCAAGATCCGCGTCTGGGGGACGATCGGTTGGATAGCGTCCGGATGGATATTGACGGGATGGAGGACCATGTCCGTTCCTTTCGACGGCTCCGACACGTTGCTTCTGGCGGGCATCGTTTCCCTTGTGATGGGGCTGCAGGCTTTCTCGCTTCCCCATACCCCGCCGCGAAGGAACGAGGCCAAACCATGGGCATTCATGGAAGCCCTGAAGATGCTCAAGAAAAAGAGTTTCCTGATATTTTTCATCATCTGTTTCGTCGTGGCCACCGAGCTGATGTTCTATTACATCCTCACCTCCCCGTTTCTGGTTTCCGATCAAATCGGCGTCTCCCCGAAGACGCTGCCCATTGTCATGACCATCGCCCAGTTCGCCGAAATATTCGTTCTGGCTTTTTTGCTGCCCTGGTTCCTGCCGAAATACGGCATCCGCAAGACCCTGACCATAGGCATTCTGGCATGGCCGCTGCGCTACGTCATCTTCGCCTTCGGTCATCCGGCCTGGCTCGTCATCGCCTCGCTCGCCCTGCACGGATTCTGTTTTGTTTTCTTCTTCGCGGCCGCCTTCATCTACGTCGACACCGTTGCGCCCAAGGACGTGCGCCATTCCGCACAGAGTCTGATCACCCTGGCCACGTATGGAATCGGCAATTATATCGGCGCCTGGTTCGCAGGCTGGGTCAAGGACATGTACACGACCGGGACCGGGACGTATTGGACGGGCGTGTTCATCATTCCGAGCATTCTGACGGTTGTCTGCGCGGTGGCTTTCCTGGCGTTTTTCAGGAACAAAACCGCCTCGGCGGAAAAATAATCAACCGTGAAGAAAAACAGATCGACCGCCAAGAGCGCCAAGAAAAATGCGGGATAGGACATGAACAAGATTCAAGTTTTAAAATGCATCGAAAACGAATGAAAAAGACAAGAATCGGATTCGCCTTAAAAGATCAGGGTAAAAAATAAACGAAACAACAAGACAACCATTCTGTTGCTCAAATACACCGAAAACGGTAAAAAGGAACTTGGCGATTTTCTGTGCGTCCTTTGCGTACTTGGAGGTTCGGCTTTCATAGGAGTATGACATGGCAAGGAAAACTTTGGGGGTCGGCATCATCGGCGGCGGATTCGTGGCCCGGTTCCACATCCGCTCATGGGTGGGCGTGCGCGACGCCGACATCAACGGAATCGTCGCCAAAACCCCGGCCGAGGCCGAAGCGGCCGCTGCGCTCGTCAAACAGCTCGGCCTGGGCGAGGGGAAAATATTCAAATCGGTCACCGACATGATAGCCAGCCCGTCCGTCGACGCCCTGTGGATGTGCGCTCCCAACTTCACGCGCATCGAACTCATGGAAGAAATCGCCCATGCCGTCCAGTCCGGAAAAGGCAGGCTCGCAGGGGTGGCCTGCGAAAAACCGCTGGGCCGGAACGTGGGCGAAGCGCAGCGCATGCTCGAATTGGCCCGCCAATCGGGCCTGCTCGACGGCTACCTTGAAAACCAGGTTTTTTCACCCGCCGTGGTCCGTGGAAAGGAAATCGTCTGGAAACGCGGCGCGGCCGCGACCGGCCGCCCCTATCTCGCCCGCGCCTCGGAAGAGCACGGCGGCCCCCACATGCCCTGGTTCTGGGACGGCGGACTGCAGGGCGGCGGCGTATTGAACGACATGATGTGCCACTCGGTCGAGACCGCGCGATTTTTACTCACGCCTCCCGGTTCTCCCCGGTCCGTCCTGCGGCCGGTCAAGGTGACGGCCTACACCAACTGCCTCAAATGGCAGCAGCCGGAATATGCGCGCATTCTCTCGGAGAACAGCGGCGGAAAAACCGATTACCTGAAAAGGCCGGCCGAAGATTTCGCCCGTTCCCTGATCGAATACAGGGACGGAGACGGCAACCAGGTCGTTGTCGAGACCACGACATCCTGGTGCTACGTGGGCGCCGGACTGCGGCTGAGCATGGAGCTGTTGGGCCCGGAATATTCCCTGCAGATCAACACGCTTGACACGGGTTTGAAGGTCTTTTTCAGCCGTGGCGTGGCCGCCAAATCGGGCGAGGACCTCGTTGAAAAACAGAATGCGGAAACCGGCCTCATGCCCGTGGTTTCAAACGAAGGCAGCGAATACGGTTATGACGCCGAGGACAGGCACATGGTGCAATCCTTTCTGGCAAAAAAAAGGCCTGAGGAGAATTTCGAGGACGGTCTGAACGTGACCGAACTGCTGATGTCGGCCTACATGAGCGCCGAGCAGGAAAAGACACTCGCCTTTCCGCCTCCGGGCCTGGATGGATATGTTCCTTCCGTCGCCAGAGGCGAATGGAATCCCAATCGGCGTTGACCGGATCAACAAACGGAGCGTGAAAGCATGAAAACAACCGCAGGAATGGCATTGTGGATGCTGGCATCCGCGTCCCTGGCGTGCTCCCAATCCACATCCGCCGGCGCGAAAGACGCCCCCGTCAAGAAGATGAAGATGTCCATGCAGTGCTGGACGTTCAACAAGTTCTCCTTTTTGGAAACACTCGACAGAACGAAGGCGCTGGGCATCCGGTTCATCGAGGCCTACCCCGGACAGCCGCTCGGCAAGGACTGGCCCGGCACAGGATTCAGCCATTCCATGACCGATGCGCAGACCGCATGGGTGAAAAAGGAGTTGGACGGCCGCGGACTC
>JBFZEN010000368.1:0-7915 GCA_041306805.1 bacterium | reverse complement strand
ATGCAAAACACTAGCACTTTTTTCATAACAGACTCCTCCCCAATTTATTGGGTCAGTTTAATATGGTCCACTAAGGCAATAAAAAAATACTACTTTCTTTTACAATTGTCAAGCAAAATATGCATTTACGAATGCGAGAGAAATTCTATGCAAATACTGTACCGAATACTGATGGATACTATTAATTCCATATTTCACATCATCTTAAATACTTATTACCAATTATCAAACAATAAAGAAATTGGTCGAAAAGTTCACATTTTGTAATGCGCTATGCCGGATTTTTCCAAAACCCCCTGGAAATTCGGAATCAACCCGTCGATCCGAATCCTCCAGCCCCCCTTTCGCTTCTTTCCAGTTCGACCGTCTCGCTGAAACGAACCGGAACGGTCCGGCAGAAAACCATCTGCGCTATCCTGTCTCCCCGCTTGACGACAAACGGTTCCTTCCCGAAATTGAACAGGATCACCGACACGATACCGCGGTAATCGGGATCGATCGTGCCCGGTCCGTTCAACACGCCTATCCCGTGTTTCAAGGCGAGGCCGCTTCTGGGCCGCACCTGCGCTTCGTATCCCTGCGGAACGGCCATGCTGAACCCCGCCGGGATCAGCTGAACCGAACCGGGCTGCAGCGTGACCGGTCCGTCCACGGCCGCGAACAGGTCGAATCCCGCCGACCCGGACGTTCCTTTTTTCGGAAGGGGCAGATCATCGAACCCCGCGGCCTTCTTGATATGGATCACGATTTCATCCATCGCGTTTCATTTCCCCTTGATGTCGACCATTTTTTGAAGCAGCTTTTCCTGTTTCTCGGTCAGCTCCTTGGCCTTCAGAAATTCCTTTTGTTTCATGGCCTTTGAAATCAGCGCGTCGAGCTCCCTGATCTGCAGCCTGGCATTTTCCGCATCGGAACGCCCGAACAGTTCCCCCTGGACAGCCTGTTTTCTGGGACTCATTTCGGCTTTTTCCCCGTTGATTTTGGTTTTATGTCTTTTTATCGATCAGATTCCTGATTTTCTCCGCCAAACCGGGTATCGGTTTGAGGACCTGTTTCATTTCGTTCAAATGGTTTTCACCGGCGGGTCGATCATGTCATGCCCCTCCTTCTCGCGTCCCAACCGGAAGATGGACTGCCCGGACCGCAGGTTTCATGAAATCGGGTTTCACATCGATGATACCATGTTCCGGAATCGGGTATCGGATCGATTGCACCATCCCGTGCCTCGGCATCCGCTTCGAGACGGTACGGGCCCAAGATAACGGAAAAAAACAGGACGATCAAGCATGAACCGATCCAACACATCCTGCATTCCGCCTTACCAATTATGTCTTGACAACCAATACCATTTTTAGTATATTATCAGGCTTTTATCACATGTCTTATCGAGGAGCGTATGCAACGACATCCATCCGTTGAAAAACGGGACCGTCAGAACGTAAAACGCAACGAGAGAAACACCATCCAGCGTTCCAGCATGAAAACCGCGATCAAAAAAGTCCGCGCGGCCCAGAACAAGGAAGCGGGCGCGCAGGAGCTGAAGAACGTGGTCCCTCTTCTGGACCGCCTCGCGGCCAAGCGCGTCATCCACAAGAACAAGGCTGCCAACCTCAAGTCCAAATTGACACGCTTCGTCAGCACACTCAAATAAATCAGACCGACAGACATTTTGAAACCGGGTAAGCCGTTCCAGGATCAATCCCCCTAATCTTGGAATTGGAAGATCCCGGTTTCTTTTTTTATCCCCGGCTCTGGTAATTCGGCGCCTCTTTTGTGATGGTCACATCGTGCGGGTGGCTTTCCTTGATTCCCGCCTCCGTGACCCTGACGAAACGCGTCTTCTCGTGCATGTCCCTGATGGTCTTCACCCCGCAGTACCCCATGCTTGAACGGATGCCTCCCGCGAGCTGATACACCACGTCGCTCAACCTTCCCTTGTATGTCACCCTGCCTTCGATTCCCTCGGGAACCAGTTTCGACATCTGCGTTTCGTCCTGGAAATACCTGTCCGCGCTGCCGTCCGCCATGGCCCCGAGGGACCCCATGCCGCGGTACACCTTGTAGCTCCGGCCTTCCAGATGGACCATTTCGCCCGGGCTTTCCTCCACGCCCGCGAACAGCGATCCGATCATGATGGAATCGGCCCCCGCCGCCAGCGCCTTGGCGATGTCGCCCGAATAACGGATGCCGCCGTCCGATATCAGCGGAATGCCGGCCTCGCGGCACGCCTTCGCGCAGTCGAGCACGGCCGACAGCTGGGGCACGCCCACGCCGGCCACCACGCGCGTCGTGCATATCGAACCGGGACCGATGCCCACCTTGACGGCGTCCACGCCGCAATCGATCATGGCCCGGGCGCCTTCGGAGGTGGCGACGTTCCCGCCTATCATCTCCAGTTTCGGAAACGCCTTTCGGATCTCGCGCACCATTTTGAGCACGTTTTCCTGGTGCCCGTGGGCCGTGTCGACGCACACCACGTCCACTTCCTCGGCCACCAAAGCTTCCGTGCGCTTCAGCGTGTCCCTGGCCACGGTCACGGCCGCTCCGACGAGCAGCCTTCCCCTGTCGTCCTTGGCCGAAAGGGGAAATGCCTTGCGTTTCTGGATGTCCTTGACCGTGATCAGCCCCTTGATGCGCCCGCGCTCGTCGATGATGGGCAGCTTCTCGATCCGGTGCTTCTGCAGTATTTTTTCGGCTTCCTCGAGCGTGGTCCCGAGGGGAGCCGTCACGAGTCCGTCCTTCGTCATCACCCTGCTGATGGATTGTTCCAGGTTGGTCTCGAAACGGATGTCCCGGTTGGTGAGAATGCCGACCAGTTTCTCCCCCTGCACGATGGGGATGCCCGAGATATGGTACTGGTGCATCAGGTGCACGGCGTCGCGTATGGTCTTGTCGGGCGGAAGCGACAGGGGATCGGATATCATGCCGCTTTCGGACCGTTTGACCTTGTCCACGTCGGCCGCCTGTTTGGCCGTGGACAGATTCTTATGGATGATGCCCATTCCCCCTTCCCTCGCGATGGCGATGGCCAGCCGCGATTCGGTGACGGTATCCATGGCGGCGGATACGATGGGAAGGTTCAGCCGGATGTGCCGGGTGAACTGGGTGCCCAGATCCACATCCTTCGGCAGCACCGAGGATTGCTCCGGTATCAGAAGCACGTCGTCGAAGGTCAGGCCTTCCATGATGATTTTGGTATGCATGGCGTCTCTCGCAATTATGATGAAAACCAGTGGTTGAGATGGCTCAACAAGGCGTTTTCGTCCTCGCACAGCGTCGCTTCGACGGGAAGGGAACGCGAAAAAAGCGGTCCGTAGGCCGTTTTAACGGCCCGTTGATCGGTCAACAGAACCACGCCGCGGTCCGAACAGGTCCTGATCAGTCTTCCGAAACCCTGCCGGAAACGGACAAGGGCTTCGGGAACGGCGTATTGAAAAAAGGCGTTGCCCATCCTTTCCTGCACGCGTTCCATTCTCGCCTCGAAAAGCGGCTCGGTCGGAACGTCGAACGGAATGCGCGTGATGACAAGCATCTCCAGCGCCTGCCCGGGAATGTCCACGCCCTCCCAGAAACTGCTTGTGCCGAAGAGAACGGACTTCACGTCCTGCCGGAACATGCGCAGGATGGCCGTCCTGGAACCGTCTATGCCCTGTCCCAGCATGCGCACCCCTCTGGCCTCGAGGGCGGGGCGGACCGATTCGTACACCTGTTTCAGCGCGCTGTGGGACGTGAACAGGATCAGTGCGCCCCTGGGCTGTTCCGTCAACACCCTCGCCAGCATCGACGACAACTCGCCGATGAAAACCCCGTCCTTGGGATTCGACATGTAGGTGGGTATCAGGAACAGGACCTGCCGCGCGTAGTCGAACGGCGATCCCGTGATGTGCTTCAGAATGCGGTCCGGCTCGACGCGGCCCAATCCCCATCGACCCATGACGTAATCGAAACTCTCTCCGACGGCCAGCGTGGCCGAGGTGAAAACGCCGCGTTTGATGCGCGGATACAGCCGGCCGGCCAGCGTTCCTCCGATGTCCAGAGGCACGGAAAACATCGTGATCTCGCGCCTGGCTTTCCTCTCCGCCCGTTCGCACCAGACGGCGCGCTTCGACAGGTCGGGATGAATGAACTGTTCAAGGTCGGCCAGCAGGCCGTCCAGCCTGAACAGAATGGATTCGATTTCCCGGACCGTTTCCGGCAGGCCGTCGGATCCGTCCGGTACCTCGCGGATAAAAAAACCGGCCAGGGCGGTCCATTCCTGCCTGGAACCGGACAGCAGGCTTCTCAGGCGCTCCATTTCCTTCGACGCGGCCGCCGCCAGATCGCCGGGCTGCCTGATCCGGGTTCTTGAACGGTCGAATTTGTGTTTTTCCTGCTTGAAAAATTGTCCATCCAGCGCCTGGAACAGATCGCCGGCGGCTCCGTGCATGTCCAGAACCCCTGTTTTCAGACCGTGCAGAATCTGCCCGGCCTTCATCCGGACGTCCCTTGAAAACCGGTTCGATTTCAGGGTTCCCGAAAGGGAGAAAAGAAAACCCGTCTCCTGAGGCTTGGCGCGGTACATCCAGTTCGCGAGGTCATGCACGGCCCTCTCGCTCAACACCGCCCCCAGGTACTGCGAGGCGGTTTTTTCGATCTGGTGCGCCTCGTCCATGATCAGGGTTTCGAATTCGCCCAGAACGGACGCCTGCAGGTTCAGCGTCGAAAAGAGGAGGCTGTGGTTGACCACAACCAGGTCGGCTGTCCGGGACGCCTTGCGCACCGTTTGAAGGAAACACCGCGCCTCATGCGGGCATTCGCGGCTTTTGCAGTGACCCGTGTCGCAGTGGATCAGCTGCCAGACGTCATCGTTGGATTCCCTGGAAAACGTCGCATTTTCCTCGATGTCGCCCGTCTGCGTCTCATCGATCCAGCAGACCAGCGGCAGGAGTTTCCGCCTCTCGCCGAGGTCCAGCCTTTCGTCCATATGTTCGATCAGGTTTTCCCAGCGCGCCAGGCAGATGTAATTCGAACGGCCTTTCAACAGAACGGCCAGAAAAGGATCGGGCATGCTTTTCTGAAGCAGGGGCAGATCCTTGTAAAAGAGCTGATCCTGCAGGGTCTTGGTATGGGTCGATACCACCACTTTCTGACCGGGATTTTTCGACGCCCAGAGCAGCGACGGCACAAGATAGGCCAGGGTTTTCCCTACTCCGGTCCCGGCTTCGCATACCAGAAACGCGTCTTCGTTCATCGCCCGCGCGGCCATTTTCGCCATATCAACCTGCGATTTACGCGCTTCGTATCCGGGCATGATGCGCTCGAGGGCTCCGCCGGCCGTGAAAAAATCGGAAACGACGTCCGCTGAAACCCGTTCGAAAGCACCTGTCTTCGGCGGGGGCGTCTTCGCACCCAGCACGTTCGACGGGCGGCCGGCCGGACCTTCCGGACGGCGTGCCGGAACCTTCCCTTTCGCGGATTCGACCATGTTAAAAAACAAACGGAGCCCGTCAGGGGCTCCGTTCAGGATTCGGCCGCAGGTGCGGATGGTGCGGACATCCAATTCCAGGATTTGCGGAAGCAGGCGGTGGAACAGCAAGGCCGCCGCCTCGGCGTCGGCCAGGGCCCGGTGCGACGCGTGAAAGGGGATATCGAATGACGCGACAAGCGTATCAAGCCTGTGGTTTTTCATGAAGGGAAGCGCCATGCGCGACAATTCCAGCGTGTCGATGATGCGCGAGCGCGGCCACTCACCCGATCCAGGGGAAAGGCGCCTGACGGCGTTCGACACGAAGGCATGGTCAAAATCGGCGTTGTGTGCGATGATCCAGTTTGCGTCCAGCCATCGCAGTATTTCGGGAAGCTTCTCGGAGAGCGCGGGCTGGTTTTCGCAGTCGTCGTTTCGGATTCCCGTCAACTTGGTGATGTGCGGGGGGATGGGAACGGAGGGATGAAAGAGCTGCTCGTGTTTTTCCGCGATACGGCCTGATTCCATGCGGACCACGCCGATCTCGATGATTTCGTTGTTTTCCGGATCGAGGCCGGTCGTTTCCACGTCGAATGCGGTGAAGGACCCTTCCAGAAGTTCGCTGCTTGTCATCTTGACATAGAGTATAAGGATTTTTTAAGAGGAAATCAATCCCTTTATTGGCCTGTTTGCCGTCCATTCAGGAGGATCAGGCCTGAAGCCGGCGGCACGGAAATACCTTCCCCCTTCCACGTCCGCTGCGGTTCAAGTCCCGCCCTGTCCCCGTCGGCAAGCACCTCCCAGACGCCTCCGGAAAGCGTAAAAACGGCGGCCAGGGATTCATGCCCGTTCATCAGGACGGCCAGAATGCGGCCGCCGGAGGGCAGCGTGAAACCGACGGCCGATGCATTGGCGCATGGAAGAAAACGCACTGACGCGGATGGCGCCCGGCGCAACGCCGGATGGGCTGTCCGTAAGGCGGCCAGGCCGCGGTAATAATCGACCAGCTCCCCGTTCAGCAGGGCGTGCCCGTAATCGATCCAGTTGGTCTCGTTGTCCTTGTTGTAGCTGTTGCCGTCCAGCCTGCCCGCCGCAGGATCGTCGACGCCGGCCGCCGCGGCGATGACTTTACTCCGGCCGAATTCCTGCCCGGCATGCAGCATGACGGCGCCCCGGCCGGTGAACAGCGCCATGGCGCCCAGCCTGTGTATTTTCAGCTCATCCGCGGTCAACGCGGCGTTCGATTTGATGTCGGTGACGGGGAGGCCTTCCGCGGCGCGACCCGAGGCGATTCTCGTGAAATCGCCGAACGTATGGTCGTCGTGCGATTCGAGGTAATTGACGGAATGGCCCGCCTGAAGAAAAGGGCCGCCGTCGGCAACGGGCGTTCCGGACAGAAGCGGCCTGACCGTTCCGGCCGGTGCGGCCTCCCCTGCGGCGCCGAAAATGAATCCAAGACCGTGTTTCGGATGGCGTCCCCTGATTCCGTCCCTGAAGGCGTCGTTCCACGACGCCCAGCCCCTGCTTGAGAATCCGGCCTGCTCGTTTTTCCCCCCTCCCCAGGGTTCGGCGATGAGTATGACGCGCGGATTCAGCCTGCGGGTTTCCTCGGTCACTTGGTCCAGGGTTCCGCCGTCTATCATGGCGGCCAGGTCGAAGCGGAAACCGTCGACGCCGTACTCGCGCATCCAGTGGAGCAGGCTGTCGACGATGAGCCGCCTCGCCATGGGCCTTTCCGTCTTGAAATCATTGCCGCAGCCGCTGCGCGCCGTCAGATTCTGGTCGTCGTCCAGCCTGAAATAGTATTTTTTATCGATCAATTTGAAGGGATTCAAATCGTACTGCGATGCGTGGTTGTACACCACGTCGAGAATGACGGCGATTCCGGCCCCGTGAAAGGCGTCCACCATGCGCCGGAATTCGCCCCTCTGCCGTCCGTCCGCTCCGCTGACGCCGCCCGGTTCCATGGATCCCCCGCTGGCATAATAGGATTCGGGGGCGAAAAAATGCGAGGTCATGTATCCCCAGTGGTTCCTCGCGTACGGATTCCAGGTGTTGAAAACATCGAGGGAGGAATTCCGGAAATCGGGTTCGATGTTGCCGAATTCCTGGCACGGCATCAATTCCACGGCATTGACGCCCAGGGAACGGATGTAATCGAGTCCGCCGGCCCGCCCCGTCTCGGTCAGCCCCAGATACGATCCCCGCCATTCGGGGCGTATCCCCGAACTCGCGTGCACGGTCGCGTCGCGCACATGCATTTCATAGATGACGAGGTCTTCCTGTGCCGGACAAATCCAGGCCGGCGTTTCATGCCGTTCTTCCAGCGGAGCCATGATCAGGGTCCTGGACGCGTGCGAAAAGTGGTTCAGCGAAACGACGGCTGCGGAATACGGGTCCGAAACCACGACGCCGGGATTGAACAGCTCCGTCGGATGCGCATTCCCCCAGACCCGGTATCCGTAACAGGCA
>JBFZEN010000367.1:0-2822 GCA_041306805.1 bacterium | reverse complement strand
TTGCAATTGCGATCCCGACGGGTGATCCGTCTTCCCGACGCTGGAATCCCGGTCAGTCCAGCTCCAGCACGACCTTTCCGCAAAGCCCCGAGCGCATCACGTCGAACCCCTTCTGGAAATCCTCGAACCGGAACCGGTGCGTGAGCACGCCCGAGATGTCGAGCCCGCTCTGCAGCATGGTCTGCATCTTGTACCAGGTCTCCCAGATTTCACGGCCGTAAATTCCTTTGATCGTCAGGCCCTTGAAAATGACCTGGTCCCAATCGATGCGCGTCGTGCCGGGCAGAATGCCGAGAAGCGCGATGCGGCCCCCGTGGTGCATGCTCTCGAGCATGGCCTCGAACGCGTCTCCATTGCCCGACATCTCGAGCCCCACGTCGAACCCGATCATGTGCAATTCCTTCATGCAGTCCCTGACGGACGACAAGGCGGCGTGGACCGCCTGCGTGGCCCCCATTTTCATGGCGAGGCTCAGGCGGTAATCGTTCACGTCCGTCACCACCACGTTGCGCGCCCCCACGTGTTTGGCGATGGCCGCCGAGATGAGCCCGATGGGTCCGGCCCCGGTGATGAGCACGTCTTCTCCCACCAGGTCGAACGAGAGCGCCGCGTGCGTGGCGTTGCCGTAGGGATCGAAATAGGCCGCCGTCTCGGACGGGATGTCCGGATGGACGTGCCAGGCGTTGGACACGGGCAACGCCAGGTACTCGGCGAAGCAGCCGTCGCGGTTCACGCCGATGCCCACGGCGTTGGTGCAGAGGTGCCTCCGCCCCGCGCGGCAGCTCCGGCATATGCCGCAGACGATGTGCCCTTCGCCCGACACCCGCTCGCCGATCTCGAACCCGGCCACGTTCACTCCTTTGGCCGCGATCTCGCCCACGAATTCATGGCCTATGACCATGGGTGTCCTGATGGTGCGCTGCGACCATTCGTCCCATTTGTAGATGTGCAGGTCCGTCCCGCAGATGGCCGTCTTTTTGATTTGAACGAGAATGTCGTTGTTGCCGTACCCGGGAACGGGCACGTCCTCGAGCCAAAGCCCCGGTCCGGCCTGTCTTTTCACCAGGGCTTTCATGATTTTTGGCCGTATTTGGTGCGGACCGTCTGCCTGGGAAGGTATTTGTGTTCCAACTCCTTGATTTCGGGAAATCCGACCACTTCCTTCCAATGACTGAAGTCGACCACCAGGTCCTCGCGGTCCGGGGCCACGCCCTGCCTCGCGATGACCTCGAGAAAATTTTCCATGCCGCGCACGGCCGCGAACACCACGCCGACGGGAATGGACACGCGGGCGACGCCCAGCTCCTTCAGTTCAGGGATGGACATGATGGGGGTCCTGCCCCCCTTGACCGCGTCGAACAGGTTGATGGAAATCGGAGCGTCGATTTCCGAGACGATGCGCTTGATTTGATCGTGGTCGTGCGGCGCCTCCACGAAGATGAGATCGGCGCCCGCCTTGGCGTAGGCCTTGCCCCTCTTGATGGCCTCCTGGATTCCCGACACGGCGATGGCGTCGGTGCGCGCGTTGATGATGAAGTCGGGATCCATGCGCGCATCCACGGCAGCCTGGATTTTACCGACCATCTCCTCCTCCGAAACGATTTCCTTGCCCTCGAGGTGGCCGCACCGCTTGGGGAACACCTGGTCTTCGAGGTTGATGCCCGCCGCGCCGCACATCTCGAATTCCCGCACCGTCCGCACCACGTTGACCGCGGCGCCGAATCCCGTGTCGCCGTCGCCCATGACGGGCAGATCCACCGACTGGATGATGCGCCGCGTCTGGTCGAGCATCTCCCCGTACGACAGCAGCCCGACGTCGGGCTTGGCTATCATGGACGCCGCGATGCCGAAACCCGAACACTGGATGGCCTTGAATCCCGCGCGTTCGATCAGAATGGCCGAAAGCGCGTCGTAGGCCCCGACCATGACGAGCGGTTCGCGCGCCTCCAGCATTTGCTTGAGTAAGGTCGTTTTTCTCATATCGTATCCCCGTTTCCTTTGATTGGAAAAGACTGGTTCACTTTCCCGCCCGGGCGGTACGGACTTCGTTTTTCATCCGCCTGGTCAGGCGTTCGATCCGGTTCAGGGCTTCCTCGATGTCCTCCTGCTTCGTGGCATAGCACATGCGGACGTACCCTTCGCCGCAAGCTCCGAAAGCGTTCCCGGGGACGACGGCGACACGCTCTTCTTCGAGCAGCCTGTCGCAGAATTCCTCGGAAGAAAGCCCGGTAGGCCGGACGTCCGGAAACGCGTAAAATGCGCCCTTCGGTTCGAATGCGGGGAGCCCGATCCGGTTCAAACCCGAAACCAGAATTTTCCGCCGGACGTCGTACGAACCGACCATGGCCTGCACATCGGGTTCGCCTTTTTTCATTGCCTCCAGGGCGCAGGCCTGTCCCATGGTCGGCGCGCTCATGATGATGTACTGATGGATCTTGCGGATGGCGCCGAGAATTTCCGGATTCGCGCATGCGTATCCGATGCGCCATCCAGTCATGGCGTAATCCTTCGAAAAACCGCCGAGAAGAATGGTCCGGTCCCGCATGCCTGGGAGCGACGAAAAACAGACATGCTCCACGCCGTACACCAGGCGGTCGTATATTTCGTCGGAATAGACGAGAAGGCCGTGTTTTTCCGCCACGCCGGCGACTTCCATCAGACGCTCCCGCGACATCACCGCCCCGGTGGGATTGCTGGGATAGCCGATGAGAATGCCCTTGGTTCGGGGGGTGACGGCGGCCTCGATCGCTTCGCCGGTGACCTGAAATTGATTCTCGACCCGCGTTTCCACCACAACCGGGCGCCCGCCTGCGAAGACGATG
>JBFZEN010000366.1:0-2503 GCA_041306805.1 bacterium | reverse complement strand
CCGCCCCCGCCATCAGAGAACTGTGAAACGCACCGCTGACCGCCAGCTCGATCGCCCTCTTGGCCCCCCTGGCCCTCGCCAGTTCCACGGCCCTGGCGACGCCTTCCCTGGATCCCGATATCACGGTCTGTTCCGGCGAATTGAAATTGGCCGCCACGACCATTCCTGATTGCGAAGCTTCCCCGCAGATCGAATGAACGTCTTCCCCTGAAATTCCGATGACAGCGGCCATGCAGCCCGGATGCCGCACGGTTTCCTCCTGCATCAGCCGGGCCCGGTTTTTCACGAGATCGAGACCCGATTCGAACGAGAATGCGCCGGCGCAGGCCAGGGCGGAATACTCGCCCAGGCTGTGCCCCGCCGTCGCGGCCGGTGTGATTGCCCTCTCCCTCAGAATACCCGCCACAGCACTGCTGTGCACGAACAAAGCCGGCTGCGTGTACCGGGTTTCCCTGAGCGTTTCTTCCGGGCCGTCAAAGCACGGCCCGCACAGATCGAAACCCAGGATGCCCGCGGCGCGGTCGAACAGGTCTTTGGCCAGGGGGAAATGTTCATGCAAATCCTTCGCCATGCCGACGAACTGGGACCCCTGCCCGGGGAAAAGAAATGCCGTATGCCTGGTATCCATCGCGTATCGGCCCTTAAAACCGGATGATGGTGGAAGCCCAGGTGAGGCCGCCGCCAAAAGCGACAAGAAGGCACGTGCTGCCTTCATGGATGCGGCCGTCCCGCCTGGCTTCGTCCAGGGCGATGGGAATGGAAGCGGCCGAGGTGTTGCCGTAATTTTGAACGTTGATGCAGACCCGATCACGGCCCATGTGCAGCCGTTCGGCGATGGCGTCGATGATGCGCACGTTGGCCTGATGGGGAACGAGAAAATCGATTTCTTCGGGACGCAGTTTCGCCTGTTTCAGGCTGTGCTTGACCGCATCCACCATGGAGCGGACGGCGTGCTTGAAGACTTCGCGGCCTTCCATCTTGATGAAATGCATGTGCTGGTCCACGGTGTCGTGCGACGTGGGATGCGCGGAGCCGCCGCCCGGCGTGTTCAGCAGATGGGTCAGTCTTCCGTCGCTGCGGATATAGGAGGCGATGATTCCCTTTATCCCGTCCGAGGGAACCACCACGGCGGCACCCGCCCCGTCTCCGAACAGGACGCAGGTGGCGCGGTCTTCCCAGTCGGTGAAACGGGAAAGCGTTTCAGAACCGATGACGAGGACACGCTGGAATTTTTTGGACCGGATGAAGCTGTCGGCCAGGGCCAAACCATACAGGAACCCCGAACAGGCGGCGGAGATGTCGAATGCAGCCGCGTTGACGGCCCCCAGTTTGGCCTGGACAAAGCAGGCCGTGGACGGGAACGGCATGTCGCCTGAAATCGTGGCCAGGATGATGCAGTCCACTTCCTCGGGTTTGATTCCGGCATCCTGCAAGGCCAAAACGCCGGCTTGCTTCGCCAGGTCCGAATTGGTTTTGTCCTTTTCGAGAATATGCCTGCGTTCGATTCCCGTGCGTTCCCTGATCCACTGGTCATTTGTGTCCACCATTTTTTCAAGGTCATGGTTGGTGAGCACCTTCGACGGCACGGCGTGTCCCATTCCCGCTATCATGGATTGCGGCGTTTCCGTCATGCCTCGGCTCCCTTGAAAACCATGATCTGCGATGCGATGTGCTCCGTGAGCTTTAAATTCACGAGCTTGAAGCCCGCCTCGATCGCGTTGGCCATGGCATAGGCCGTGGAGCTGCCGTGGGCGATGATCACGTTGCCCCTGACCCCGAGAAGCGGGGCGCCGCCGTATTCCTGTGAATCGAACACCTTGACGAATTTGCGCAATTTATGCTTCATCAGAAAATGACCGATTCCCCCGGCGATGTTTCCTCCGATCTTGCGTTTGAGCGTGGACGACAGGACTTTCGAAAGGCTGCCTGCAAACTTGACAAGCACGTTGCCCACGAAACCGTCGCAGACGATGACATCGGCCTTGCCCTTCATGATATCCCTGCCCTCGACATTGCCGATGAAATACATCGGAGCCTTCTCCATGAGTCCGTACGCTTCGAGAACGAGTTCGTTCCCCTTTGTCGATTCCTCGCCGATGTTGAGCAGGCCGACCTTGGGTCTGTCGATCGAGAAAATCTGGTTCATGAAAATCGAGCCCATCATCCCGAACTGGACGAGGTGCAGGGGCTTGCAGTCCACGTTGCTTCCGGCGTCGATGAGAAGCGACACGCCTCCGCTGTTGGGAATCATGGCGCCGATGGCAGGACGGAGAACGCCCTCGATGGGCCTGAGCAGAATGAGCGCATTGGCCATGACGGCCCCCGTATTGCCCGCGCTGACCACGACATCGGCCTTGCCTTCCTTGTGGAGTCTGACGGCTACGGCGATGGATGAATCCGGTTTCTTTTTCAACGCCTGGGCCGGGGCCTCATCCATTTCCACCCGCTGCGAAGCGTGCTGGATGGAAATGGGCAGGTCTTTCACGAAATAATGGCGGTGCAG
>JBFZEN010000365.1:0-2751 GCA_041306805.1 bacterium | reverse complement strand
GAAAAAGAAACTTGTAGGCCCTCCGGGGACCACGAATAGCAGATTGTCAGAAACAAGCGAAACCGATTGTCGATAAAACATTTGTTCTTTGATTTTGAAAAAGGCGCTTGCTATTTTATATGGCAGAAAAGTGCGATAAAAACAGGATTAAAAATGAAACAACTTAAAACCAAACCGTTTCCCTACTACGTCGGCGTGCACTCGCTCGAAGAACTGGTCAACAAGCGGTCGCGCGTGTGCGTGCTGAACATCCTGGGCTCGGAGAGCCGCAAGGTCACCCCCGTCTCGCACGAGTACAGCGGCGGCAACGTGGTGGCCGGCGTGCAGTACGGCCGCGCGGGCGGGCTCGAAACCCGCATCGGGGAAATCCCCGTGTTCCGCTCGGTGCGCGACGTGATCAAGAGCGGCCGCCATTTCGACACGGGCGTGATCTACCTTCCGCCCTCGGCCGTGAGCCAGGCCGTGTGGGAACTCGTCTCATACAACCCCGAGCTGAAGCGCATTGTCATCGTCACCGAAAAGGTGACCGTGAAGGACTCGCGGAACATCCGCTTCACCTGCCAGGAGGTCGGCGTCGACGTCATCGGCGCGAACTGCCTGGGCGTGGCGAACGCCTGGGACCACGTGCGCGTGGGCGGCGCCCTGGGCGGCGACCATCCCGAGGAGGCGCTGAAAAAGGGTTCGGTGGCCATCCACTCGAACTCGGGGAATTTCACCACCACCATGGCCGAATACCTCAAGACGGCGGGCCTCGGCGTGTCGACCGCCGTCAGCTCGGGCAAGGACGTGTACATCCACTACGCGCTGCCCGAATTTCTGTACGCGGCGCAGAACGACCCGCGCACCAAGGCCGTCGCCCTGTACGTGGAGCCGGGCGGATACTATGAAAAGCAGGCCCTGGAATGGATACGCGAAAAGCGCTTTCCCTTCACCAAGCCCGTCGTGGTATGCGTCACGGGCCGCTGGAAAAAGGAAATCGCCAGGCCGTGCGGCCACGCGGGCGCCATGTCCGGCTCGGGGGACGACGCCGAATCGAAGGAGCGCTGGTTCGACGGATACTTCGAGTCGGGGGCCTTCGATCCCGCGAATCCCAAGGCGGGGCCGAAGGGCGTCCGTGTGGCGACGCTGCAGCACATTCCCGACGCCATGCGGGCCGTGTTCGAGCGCATCGGGGAGAAACCGGACTTCGACAGATCGGGAGACCTGTCGCTCAAGCTCTGGATAGGCGACAGGCGCATGCCCATGCCCGGGCACCTCGACACGCCCGTGGTGCGGGCCATTCCGCCCTACGACAAGCAGATCGCCGACGTGCAGAAACAGCTGGGCGCGCATTTCCTGCGGCAGAACATGCGGAACAAGTCGGGCGCCGCGCGCATGAATTCCAAGACGCAGGTGACCGAGGTTCACGGCAAGACCGTGCTGGAGCTTTCCAAACAGTCATTCGAAGAAAACCTGTACTTCTCCCTGGCCAGGCGTTCCCCCGAGAAACAGGAAATTCCCGTCATCAACGCGCTACTGAACCGTTTTCTTTTGATCCAGCCCGGCCGGATGGACATGGTGCAGGCGGCCAGGGCCAACAACGCCACGCCGAACGCGTTCATCGCGTCGCAAATCGCGCTGATCGGGTCCGACCCGCAACTCGAGGCCGTCAAAACGGCCGTGCGGGACGTGCTCGACACGATCAAGGACTGCGGTCTCACGGCCGACGCAAAGGAACTGCCCGAAGAGGCCAGGGAGAAGGCGAAAAAACTCTTTCTGGTGAGAAGGCTTCCCAAAAGCGACCCGTTCTGCGACCTGCTTCTGCAGGAAATGCAGGGCTGGAAGCGCAAGTCGCCGCCCCGGACTTTCGCCCGGCTGGCGCTCGAGCACGCGAAAAACCAGGAGATCTGGCCCAGGGACCTTGACACATTCCTGCTCGCGTGCGTCACGGCGCACCTTTTCTGGGTGCCGCTCGAATGGAAGACCATATCGCGCCAGACGGCGGAGGACGCCATTTACTATATCGCCGTCGTGTCGCAGATCGCGGCGTTTTCGGTCATCCAGCCCGGCGGGAACGATTTCTGGAAAAAAGCCTCGTCCGGAAAGGCGCAGGACATGCGCATGCCTTTCACCGAGACGCTGTTCCGCATTCTGTTCAACAGAAAACCGGACGAAAACGAACTCGCCGAGCTCAAATACCTGCTCGGGCTGACGGTGTCGAACGGTCCCGGCACGCTGTCGGCCAAGGGGGCCAAGGAATCGGTGAGCGCGCGGAACGCCATCGCCACGGCCTTCGCCGGCTTCATGACCAATACGGGCCTGGCCCACGGGGGCAACGGATACGAGGCCGTGGAATTCCTGCTCGAACAGTTCCAAGACGTGAAACTTGAAAATCCCGGCAGGATACCCGAGAGCCTGCGGCTGAAGGAAATGGCCGCGCAGGCGGCCAAGGCGTACGCGCGGTACAAGGCCATGGAAAAGGCGTCGGGGCAGACCAGGGTCAAGCCCATTCCCTGCATCAACCATCCCGTGTTCAAGGGCAACGACGTCAACATCGACCCGAGGGAAGACTTCATCCGCAAGGAGCTGAAGAAAAAAGGCATCGAGAACGCCTTTCTCGAGTTTTACCACCTGCTGGTGCGCGCGCTGTACGACGAGGGCGCCACGCCCAACGTGTTCTGCGTCAACGTGGACGCCGTGCTCGCGGTGATCACGCTCAAGCTGATATGGAACGACTACCGGGAGGAAAAAATCGAGAAGAGGAGCGTGCAG
>JBFZEN010000364.1:0-2597 GCA_041306805.1 bacterium | reverse complement strand
ACGAGAATACGCACCGCGACCAAACCGGAAACACATGAAAGAGAAGATCCATTCACATCGCCGGCCCTTCCGGCAGATCGAAGCCATCCTTCGGGAATGCCAGCGTTTCCTTTTGATGTCGCATATCCATCCCGACGGAGATTCCATCGCGTCCGTTCTGCTTTTTGCACACGTCCTCGACCGGTTTAAAAAGCCGTGCCGCATTCTGCTGGACGACGATATCCCGAAGAAATTCGATTTTCTTCAAGGCGTGGAGCGCATTGAGCGCTACCGGGAGCGGGACGGCGCCGGGGAACCGGATGCCGTCGTCGTGCTGGACCTCTCAAGCCTGGACCGGCTGGGCGGCGCGCAAAAGGCCATTCCCCCGGGCGCCAAAATCATCCAGATCGATCATCATCCGAGCGAGCGGGCGCTGGGGCAGGTGAGCGTTCTCGACGACCGGGAATCGAGCACCACCGAGCTCGTCTACCTGTTCCTCCTGTATTGCGGCGTTCCCATCACCCCGGAAATCGCCACGTTGGTCTACACCGGCATCGTCTGCGACACGGGGCGGTTTCTTTTCCCCAATACGACATGCCAGTCCCTCAAGATCTGTTCGGACATGATCCGGATGGGTGCCTCCCCGGAAACCATCGCCAACCGGCTGTATTTCAGAAGTTCGCAGAATACGCTCAGGGCCCTGGCCAAGGCCCTGTCCACCGTGGAATTCCACATGAACGGCCGCGTATCGTGCATGCACCTTAATAAAGATGAATTCAACCATCATGAGAAACTCGACACCGAGGGGTTCATCGACAGCCTGCTCACGGTGGATGGAACCGAAGTGGAATTTTTCATGTTAAAATTGAAATCGCGCCTCTACAAGGTCAGTTTCAGGTCCAAAGAGACCGTGGATGTGAACGAAATCGCGCGGTTTTTCGGCGGCGGCGGCCATGCCCGCGCCTCGGGGTGCCAGATCGAAGGCACGGTGGAAGAGGTGAAGGAACAAATCCTGCGCGTGCTGAAGAAAAAGCTGCAGCCGGCGGCGCCGGAACGGTAGTCCGGATACGGCGAAGCTTACAGGCCTGACGGCAACCGGATAGAGCATGCTCGTTTTTCGTTCTTTTCATGATATCGATTTTCCCCGCGCGGCATGGGTGACTGTCGGAACCTTCGACGGTTTCCACCTGGGCCACGGGATTCTGCTGGAGCGTCTCAAAACACTGGCGGAACGGGACGGGGCCGCCAGCGTTCTGATCACCTTCGATCCACATCCGCAGAACGTGATCGGCGCCCGCGTGGCGCGGATTGACCTGCTGACGCCCCCGGCCGAAAAACTCCGGATTTTGGAATCTTTCGGGCTCGATGCGGTGGTCGTTCTGCCCTTTACCGGAGCGTTGTCGAGACTCTCTCCCGGGGCTTTTCTGGATGAGTTGAGGCGTCCGTTCAGGGTAAGGGGCATGATCAGCGGAACAACACACAGCTTCGGATCGGGCCGGAGCGGCAGCGCCGCTCTCATCGAAGCGGAGGCCCGAAGACACGGCTTCGCCGTCCATGTGGAGCCCCCGGTGATTGTGGAAGGCGAAACCGTTTCGAGCACCGCCATCCGCGGCATGCTTGCCGGAGGGGATGCGGGCAAGGCGGCCCGGTTTCTCGGACGATTCTACGGTGTTTCGGGAACCGTCGTCAGGGGCAAAGGTCTCGGCGCGTCGCTGGGATTCCCGACGGCCAACCTCCTGCCCGAAGACCCGGACAAACTGGTGCCGAAAGACGGCATTTACGCGGCGCGCGTGGCGGACGGTTCCTGGACGGGCGCGGGAACAGTGCATGTCGGACCCTGCCCGACCGTCGGACAGGAGCACAGGAGCATTGAAGTTCACGTCCATGAATTCAGCGGGAACATGCTGGGCCGTTTCATCCGCATCGATTTCGTGGAACGGCTCCGCAGCGTGTTGAAATTCGAATCAACTGCCGCCCTGCAAAGGCAGATGGTCCAAGACATAGAACAAACCAGGCAATGGCTGTTGAAGACAACATAGGAGGAACACCATGGGTTTGAACAAGGAAAAGAAGCAGGAACTCATCACCCGATACGGTAAAAGCGACAAGGATACGGGAAATACGTCCGTGCAGATCGCCCTGCTCACCGAGCGCATCAACCAGCTCACCGACCATTTCCAGAAGTTCTCGAAGGATCACCATTCGAGGAGGGGATTGCTGAAAATGGTGGGTCAGCGGCGCCGGCTTCTGGAATACTTGTACCAGGAGGATTTGGAAGGCTACCGCAAGCTCATCCAGGTTCTTGGCATCAGGCGATAACGAGAATTCAAGCAGGAGGTATCACCTTGATCGAGGTCAGTCGTCTTACCAAATATTATGGAAACAAGGCGGCCCTCCAGGACGTTTCCTTCGAGGTCAAGAAGGGGGAAGTCCTCGGATTTTTAGGGCCCAATGCGGCCGGAAAGACCACGGCCATGCGCATCCTCACCTGCTATATGCAGGCGTCGGAGGGCAGCGCCAAAATCGCCGGATTCGACGTGCATGAGCAGTCCATGGAAGTCCGGAAAAGCATCGGATATCTGCCCGAGAATCCTCCTTTGTATCCCTAGATGACCGTG
>JBFZEN010000363.1:0-8726 GCA_041306805.1 bacterium | reverse complement strand
CACCGAAGGACACCGAAAGCACCGAAAAAGAAAATGATTTTTTTACAAATAATAAGAGGAGATTCTATTTGATGAAAAATAAAAACAATCATTCAAGAAGGAATTCTTACGTCCTTCTTGGTAAAAATTGGCCGTTTCACCATCAAGATCCATTCGATCGGTAAGCGATCAAGCGGATTGGATGACAGGGGCATTCAGTTTACTTAAGGACGGCGCGCATGACCATTCGATTCACTAAAATCCAAAGAATCCTACTACTGGCGCTTTTGGCCGATGCTTTCCTCCATGGCCAGAGTGCAACCCGAGACTCCGCCTTCTATGCCGAAAAAAAAGTGTACGGCAAGAAGAGGACAGTACTGACGTCCGATTTTTCGAAAATCCGCAAACCGCCCTCCATCGAGGCGTGCAAACCCGTTTTCCATTTTCCGCCCGTCAGGCAGGACACCACGAACACGTGCTGGTCTTTTTCCGGCATATCCTTCCTTGAATCCGAGATTTTCAGGATGCACAACAGGAAGGTCAAACTTTCCGAAATGTACACCGTGTACTGGGAATACGTCGAGAAGGCGCGGCGTTACGTCCGGGAGAAGGGGAATTCGAAATTCCCCGAAGGATCGGAACACGAGGCCGTGATTCTGCGCATCAGGCAGTATGGAACCGTTCCCGAAGAGGCGTACACGGGGCTGCCCGCGGGACAAACCAGGCACAACCACACGAAAATGGTCAAGGAGATGAATGATTACCTCCAATACGTCATGGAAAACGCCGTGTGGGAGGAAGAGCAGGTTATTGACAGCATCCGCATGATTCTGGACAGGCACCTGGGAAAGCCCCCCGAATCCGTTTCGGCGGACGGAAAGACGATGACGCCGAAGGCCTATGCCGAACAGGCGCTGAGCCTGCCGCTCGACGCGTATGTCCAGGTCATGTCGTTCAGTTCCATCCCCTTTTACCGGAAAGGCGAGTTCAAGGTCGAAGACAACTGGTGGCACAGCGCCGAGTATTACAACGTTCCGCTCGGCGCATGGTATGACGCCATCCGCCAGGCCATACGCGGGGGCTATTCCGTGGCCATCGGCGGCGACGTGAGCGAACCCGGGAAAAGTCCCGAGAACGACCTGTTCATCATTCCCGGCTTCGACGTTCCCAATGACAGGATCAACCAGAGCAGCAGGGAGCTGCGCTTCTACAACAAAACCACGCAGGACGACCACGGCATCCACCTGGTGGGGTGGGCCGGGGCCGGCGGGCACGACTGGTTTTTAATCAAGGATTCAGGCGCCAGCGCATACGACGGGAAATTCAAGGGATACTACTTTTTCCGCGAAGACGCGATCAAGCTGAAGATGATGACATTCATGGCGCACCGCGACGCAGTTGCAGGCCTGCTGGACAGGTGCAGGCAGGCGGCGTCCTCCGCGGAAAAAGAAGCGAAGACCGAAGGCGCGGAGCCATAGCGGATTCGTGTTCCATGGGCTTTTTTCCGGAGAACGGGCGCGACGGGACCGTTTCCGCCGCCCATCCGGGCGCCCATTTGAAATCCAACGCAACTCCGAACATCCATTCGGAGGCCTTCCGACATATGTTTCTGCACCGCACCCACATCCGCCTCATCCTGCTTTTCGCCGTCCTGGTTGCGGCGATTCTGGCCGCCGCAGGTCTGACCGTAGAATGGGCCACGAGGCAAAGCCTCGAAAAGGAACTCGGCCGCAAGCTCGAAGCCGTGGCCGGGGCCGCGGCCGTGATGTACCGGGGGGAGGAATTGCGCGTGCTGATGGCCGGGCTGGGCCCGCGCACCGAATCGTACTTTCTCTCGTCGCTTCAGGACATGAAAAAAGCCACTGAAGTCAAGCGCATCCGTTTTTTCGACCTCGAAGGCGGCGGCCTGCTCGACACCGATCCTGCGTCCGATCCGCGCGCCCCGAATTTCGGGCTGACGTTTTACCGGCGCGAGATGGAGGCCGTGCGCCGCGGCGAGAAAATCCATTCCATTCTCTTCAACGGCGTGGACGGGGCGCCCACCATGACGGGTTTCGCGCCTTTCTTCGTGGATGGGCGCGCTGCCGGGGGAGTGGGGGTCGACGGGGGCGTTCCCTTTCTTGGCGCCGTGGAGCAGCTGAAACGGCGCCTTCTTGAAATAGGGCTGATCGGCATTCTGGCCGCCATCGCAGGGGCCGCGGCCGTGTCTGCCTCGATCACGCGGCCCATTCGCACTCTTGTCGCTTCGTCCATGAAAATCGGCCAAGGCAAACTCGACGAGCCGGTCGTTCCACGGGGGAAAAGCGAAGTCGCCATGCTGGCCGCGACCATGGAGGAAATGCGCAGGGGCCTGGTCGAACGCGAAAGGGAACTCCAGGCCATGCTGGCCGGCGTGGCCCATGAAATCCGGAATCCGCTCGGGGGCATGGAATTGTTCGCCGGCCTTTTGTCGGACGACGTGGCCGGCCACCCCGAGGCCAGAAGCCGCGTGGAACGCATTTCAGCGGAAATCGCGTATCTCAGGCAAATCGTCGACCATTTCCTCGAATTCGCAAAACCGCAGAAACCGAACAGGGAAATCCTCGCGGCGGGCGGCATGCTGCGCGATGTCCTGCCGCTGGCCGCCGGTCAAGGCATTTCCATCTCCATCGACCCCGCGCTGGACGCGCTGGCCGTCCGCGCGGATGCCGGTCATTTCAAGCGTATGGCCCTGAACCTGATTCAGAACGCCGTTCTCGCCATGCCGGACGGCGGGAACATCCGCATCACCGGGGAAGCCTTGAAGGGAATGGTCCGCATCTGCTTCGAGGACGAAGGGCGGGGCATTGCCGAACAGGACAGGGAGGAAGTGTTCAAACCCTTTTTTACCACGCGCGAGAAGGGGACGGGCCTCGGGCTGTCCATCGTCCGAAGGCTGGCCGAGGCGAACGGGGGAAGCGTGGACATCGTCCGGACGGGACCCGGCGGCACGGTGTTCCGCCTCACACTCGAAGAAGGACATACGGCATGAACGGCATCAGCCTTTTAATCATCGAAGACAACGACGCGATGCGCGACGGCATGTCGCAGATACTGAAAAAAGCAGGTTATTCGGTGGCGGAAGCCCGGAGCGGACGTGAAGGACTCGCCGCGCTCGAAAAACGGGTTGTGGATCTCGTGATCACCGACTATAAAATGGCCGAAACCGACGGCATTCAGGTGCTCAAGCAGATCAAGGAACGCTTTCCCGAAACGGAGGTCATCGTGATGACGGCCTTCGCCACCGTCGAACTGGCCGTCGAGGCCATGAAGGGGGGCGCGTGGGATTTTGTCACCAAGCCGTTCTCGCAGGACGAGCTGAAAATCAAGGTGGCGCGGGCCGCTGAAATGGTAGAACAGAGGCGCAAGGCCGGCCGCCTGGCCGATGAGAACCGCTTCTGGCGCGAAGAGGAAGACGTCCGGTTCAATTACGGGGAAATCGTCGGAGAATCGTCCGTCATGAAGGCGGTTTACGACACCATCGCACGCGTGTCGCCGGGCGACACCTCCGTCCTGATTTACGGGGAAAGCGGAACGGGCAAGGAGCTTTTGGCGCGTGCCATCCATTTTCACAGCCGGAGAAAGGAATGGCCTTTCATACGCGTGAACTGCGGCGCCCTGGCCGAGGGCGTTCTGGAAAGCGAACTTTTCGGGCACGAGAAGGGCGCTTTCACGGGCGCGATACGCCGGAAAAAAGGGCGGTTCGAGCTGGCCGAAAAGGGGACGCTGTTTCTCGATGAAGTCGGCGACCTGCCTCTGGGCATTCAGGTGAAACTGCTGCGCGTGCTGCAGGAAAGGGAATTCGAACGCGTCGGCGGGGAGGAAACCCTCAAGGCGGACGTGAGGCTCATCGCGGCCACGCACCGGAATCTGAAGGAGGAAGTCGAAAGCGGAAGATTCCGCGAGGATTTGTTCTACCGGCTGCACATTCTGCCCGTGACCCTTCCGCCGCTGCGAGATAGAAAGGAGGACATCGCCTTGCTGGCGGCCCATTTCCTGAAACGCCTTGGGCGTGAATTGCGAAAGCAGGGGCTGTCGCTGACCGAATCGGGTCTGGAAATGCTGCTCGCCTATGACTGGCCGGGCAATGTCAGGGAACTGGAGAATGTGCTTGAAAGGGCCATTGTTCTTTCTGACGGAAACGAGATCGACCGATCGTGCCTGTCGTTCATGACGTCCGGGCCGCAGGGCACGAAGATTGCTGAATCAACCATGAACCTCGAAGCCGTTCTGGCCTCGGTTGAAAAACGCCACCTGCAAAACGCGCTGAAAGCGTCAAAAGGCGTGAAGGCCAAGACGGCCCGTCTGCTCGGCATCAAGGAAAGCGCGTTGTACTACAAACTGGAAAAATACAAACTCAGAAAAAAAGGCGAAAAAGAATGAAGCGGTTTTTACGGTTACTCTTTCTGCCGGTTTGCTTATGGCCTGCTGTGGTTGGTGCCGTGATAGCGCAGCAAGATCTTGAAAAACAAGAAGATGCGGCCGTGCGCATTTCAAGGCAGCTCGATTCGCTTGAGGCCGCACATGCCCAGCTGCGCGTCCAGGCCGATATCCTTGCCAGGCAAATCGATGTTTTGCGTTCCAGGCAAATACTCAGCGCTGGAGAGCACAGGCAGCTTGAGAAACAACTGAGGCAATCGCAGGTTCTTGAAAACCGCTTGCAGGAAATGGGATCGGCTGAAAACGCCCTGTGGAAGGAATACCGGCCCACCCTCGAAAATCTGATGCTGTCGTACCAGAACCAGATTGAATTTCTGGCTGAACGCATGGGGAGTGAAACCGACGGGAATGCCAGGGAGGCGCTGCTCCGGAATTTCAACGACACATTGAGGAAAAAGGGCGTCTGTGAGACGCTGCTGTATGATCATTTTTCCACTACTTCTCCCGACAGAAACATCACGGCCAAACCCTGGGACACGCCCCGCGATCTCGAAATCAAAGGGGCGCTGCTTCTCGACTGGGAAGAAGCCCTGCGCAAAGAGATCGGCGTTGTTGAAGGGCACATCCGTTCCCTTCAGAAGGAGGAGCAGGTACGAAGAAAGGCCGAAGAACTGACTTTGGGCATGCGCATGTTCAACCCGGGCGAAGAACTCATGGGAAGGGAAATCCCCGTTTCGGAACCGTCCGGCGTCAAGAGCACGGAATGGCTGAACCGGGATCCCGAGGGAATCATGCCGGTTCCTGCACGGGAAGGTCTGGGTTCGGATGAATCGGATGTGAGGACGGATCCCGTGAAAGGGTCATGGCGTTCCCTGGCGGATTTGCAGGACCAGATCAGGGAGCTCAGGCAGCTGAAAAACACGCTGGCGCTTCGCGCGGACACGCTTCGGACGCGGGCGCATTATTGCACGGATCTGCTCAAGGAAAGGAGAAAGCAGCAATAGGCCGCGTTTGTATCTTCATCTGCATCGCACTGGCCGCGTGGTTCCCGCTTTTTCCCTCTCCGCCGCGGCCCTCGGCCTGGGCGGATGTGTCGCTGGTTCGTGACGGCAACGTATTCGAAACCGAGGGCGACGCGAAATCCGACGCCGCGGCGCGGCTGATGTTTCAGTGCGTGTGGAAGAGGCGGAGCGAAAAGGGGGCCGGGCTGCGCATGAGCCTTCAGGGCGCGGTCGAAGCATACGGGCGATACTCAAAGGAGAACCGGAGCCTCGGCCAGGTCGTGACGGGGTTCAGCCTTCCGCTGAAAGGCGCCCTATCGGCCGGATGCGATTCGGACGTGCGTTTCAAGACTTTCTTCGAGACCAGCCGGGGATACGCCTTTTACAAAATATCGCCCTTTCTGCTGTGGCGCATGGGCCGCGGATTCAACGGAACCGCATTCTTCGCTGTTTCACGGCTCGATTTCATCGGAGGCAGGCTGTACGACTACCGCGCCCATGCGGGCGGAGTCCGCGTGGACTGGGCCGCGGCTTCAACCGTGGTGTTGAGCATGCAGCACTTTTTCGGGAAGGTGCTTTACAGCAGGAAAGCCTACGGCCTTTCAAACCGGTCGAAGAACTCGGAACAATGGGATGCATTGGGACTTTCGCAAAAAGATTCGAACGGAGAAACTTCCGTGCAATTCGAATGGTCGCAATGGCTGCTTTTGCGCGGCGGCATCGGGTACGAAGTCAACCGTTCCAACAGCTACGGATACGCCTTCAACCGGCCCAAGGTGAACCTTCTCGCGGTGAAGGGTCTTGCCGCGGGCTGGACGCTCGGACTGTTCTGGACTTCGCAGATCAAAAGGTATTCGGATTCCCTGCGCCCCATCCTGCAAATCAGCCCCGAAAGCGAAAACGAGGAGAACAACTGCGTTCTCATCGACGCGACGAAAAACCTGGGCCAGATGGCTTCCGTGAAATTCCAGGCGGGTTTGTACCGCAATGAATCGCCCTTCCGCAATCTCTATTACGAAAAAATACTTTACTCAGTCGGATTGACCCGCCGTTTCTGATGGTCTCCGTTCGGGGAGACGACACTCGGTTTTTTGAGGTTTCCTCGAAAAACCGAGGATGGATGGCCTGAAAATTCGGTTTCATGACTCAAAATGAAGCCCAAATCACGCAAAGGGCGGTCCAAAAAGATTGGCATGCTCCTTGTTTCCTATTCAGACGGATGTCCGTTTCCATTTTTCAAAAACAGGAGAACTCTCATGAGACATATGATCTTGAAATTCTGGCTGCTCCTTTTGTGCGGGGCGATGGCATTCATACCGAAACAGGCCGCGGCAGGCCGTTCACCGGATGCGGATAAGACCCGGAAGCATATCGAGATTTCGGCCCGGCTTGGACAGATCGGATCTTTTTCAGCGAAGAAGGCCTATCTGTCCGGTTTCAGGCCGATCCAACGCCTGGTCCAGGGAGCATCCGGGTCGGTCACCGGACAAGTGCTCGGTCTTGATCTGTCCGACATCGGAACGGCCTATGTCGAAGCCTGGAAAGCGGATCCCGCCGTCGAACCCGGAAAAGAGGATTCCGTCAAGGGCGAATGGGACAAAGGCCTTGCCCTGATCGATTCCAACTTCACCTACCGGATTGACAGTCTGAAAACGGGGGATTATTACGTGGCGGCCTGGGCCGACGGCTATGATACGCAGTATTTCAACGGGGCGGCTGATTTATTCAATGCCGCGAAGGTGACGATAAAAGAAAATGAAACCACAGCCAATATCGATTTCACTTTGGCCAAGCCGGTTCCGGGAACGGGAAGCATTTCAGGAACCGTACTGGACGATTCAAACGGCAAACCGGTTCCCGGGGCCGTCGTATCGGTTTATGCAGCCGGCGGGACAAGCGCTCAATATACATTCGGTAAAACCGACTGCGATGCGGGCGGACATTACGCCATCACGGGCCTGAAAACTGGCGACTATTACGCCCAGGTTTACGCCGACGGATTCGTGTGGGAGATGTATGACAACGCCCAGGATATGCGCGCCGCCGCTTTGGTCAAAGTGAACGAACCCAACGAGACCGCGGGTATCGATTTCTCGATCGAACGGAGCGGGATGATTTCCGGAAAAGTCCTCGGCGCATCGGGAAAACCTTTTGACAAGGCCATGGTCACCGCCCTGGGCCGCGGGTTCAAGGACCCCGCCTCGCCCGATTCGGCGTTCTACGATTTTTCGGAAAAATTCCAGCAGACGGTGTATGTGGATTCAAGCGGGACTTACATCATCGAAGGGCTTAAAAAAGGGTCCTATCTCGTTTTCGCCTCCGTGCCCGTGGAATGGGAAAGCATGGAGCTGTGGTACAACCAGGCCGAATCGATCAACGACGCCGATTCGGTGGCCGTCCGGCCGGGTGAAAACACGGAGGGTATTGACTTTCAATTCAACAAAACCTCCGGCTACGGTTCGTTGTCAGGCATTGTCACTGATCAAGCAGGCAGGCCCGTGGAGGGCGCGGGCATTTCCATCATGAGACAATCCGGCGGTTCATGGGGAGGCTCCTGGTATTACCGGTACGCCGTCACGGACACCGACGGGACCTACATCCAGGAACGGCTGCCGCAGGGAGATTACACGGTTTCGTGCTACGCCCGGATCGGCTGGCAGTACGCAACACAGTGGTGGCCCGACGCCGAAACGGAAAACCAGGCGCGGAAAATAACGGTCATGCCGGATGAACCGGTCACGGGGGTGGATTTCCGACTGCCGCTGTCCCGCGTAAACGGTTCCATCAGCGGCGCGGTCGTTTCAAAGGAAGGGGTTCCGCTGGTCAACGCGTCCATTCAGGTTCAGTCGCATCCGATTCTTGTGGATCCGCTTCCGGCAGACGGGAACGGGAAAACGGTATCCACCATATGGGCTTATGCCAACACGGACAGCCTGGGCCGGTACGCCATTCTGGATCTGCCCGCGGAAACGTACACGGTATACGCCTCTTACTGGGAAGGCGACAGGTTCGGCGAAGGCTGGTACAACGGAAAGTCCAGCAGCGAAACGGCCGATTTTCTGGTGCTCGCGGCGGACCAAAACGCGGCGGGCGTTGATTTCTCCTTGAACGTCAGGCCGATATACGGGACCGTGGCGGGCGTGGTCAGGAACAACGCCACGGGGAGCCCCATCCCGGGGGCATATGTGGAAATCAGGATAATGAGGAGTTCGAACGCGGGTTCGATGTTCATGCCGTTCAGGGCGTGGAACATGAACGCGCTGACGGACGGCGAGGGCAGGTACGCTTTCGACAGGCTGGCCGAGGGAAAATACCTGCTCGACGTATATGCCAACGGGGCGTTCGCCT
>JBFZEN010000362.1:0-8855 GCA_041306805.1 bacterium | reverse complement strand
AACAGTATTTTGTGAATAAGCCCAACACCTCCCTTCTGGAGGAGATATTTTCATTCCTGAGGGAGTACGAATTTCATAAAACTGATCTTTGGTTGCATGTCCAGTCTGACCAGTAATATCAACAGAGGCCCATGGACCTCTCGAATCATTATCCGGATTTTTATAATCAAGTTGTCTATCATCACTTAATGGCAATAGATTGAAATATTCTTTTGTTACAATTTTATTCTTTGTATAAACGACAATAAAATCATGCGCAGCACCAAGATTCAATCTAGCATCTGGTGATGTTCTTTTCTGCCAAATGATATTTGATATGAAATTATCTTCTCCAAAGATTTCATCTAATATTTGACGTAGAATATGTTGTTCGTTATCATCAATGCTAATGAAAACCACGCCATCATCTGATAATAATTCTCTTAATAATTTCATGCGCGGCACCATCATACAACACCATTTATCATGACGTGTCATATCATCTTTATTCACTTCCTTTCCAATCCATCCTTTAATCAAAGGACTATTAACATTATCATTATATATCCAATTTTCTTCACCAGTGTTATACGGCGGATCGATGTATATGCATTTCACCTTTCCCGCATACTGCGGCAATAGTGCCTTGAGAGCGAGAAGATTATCGCCCTCGATGATCAGGTTACCCGTACTGAGCGCCTGCACTGAGCTATGTCGAAGTGAAGTCGAAGTGCCTTCGCCCTTCTTCGACTGAAAACCGAGTTTTAGATCTTCTTCGAGAGTATGATAGGGTACGGAAAGATGGTGGTTCCAGATGACGTTCTTGCCTTTGAATTGGAGGGTGGGCATTGTTTAGCCTCAATTTCCTTTTTTATTTTCTTGATTTGCGCAACAAATGTATTTCATCCACGATTTCCTGCTCAGTGATATTGCGTCCTTTCATATGTCTATCCGCAACAGACAACAGTTCATCCCATTTCTTTCGGCGTTCCAGGTATACTTGAACGGCGCTGCTGACCACTTGCGACCTTGAACGGGATTCGTTCCCGGCGATTCTGTCAAGCTGATTCAGGATACTTTTATCAAAAGTTATTTTAACGGAACTCACAGGCATATACAATCCACATTCTATATAAAAAATTACATATAAACTATGACTATGTCAAGTTAAAATAATCAATCCCGCCTTTTGCGGGACGAGTCCGATTCACCGCCGCGTGGAGAGCCTGTAATTCAAATTCCTTGTGATACTCTCCTGTTCGCGGCGGAGTCTTTCAATAAAAAGCGGTTTAACTCCCCAAAACGGGCAGATAAACCGCTCGGATTTTCCATTAAAACCGACTCACCCCATCAGCACTTCCACCTTGTTCTTCTCTTTCATTTTTGCGGCGGGAATGAGATTTCCTTCAAGCGTCTCGCCGTTCAGCACGACGCGTTTCACGCCCTTCTGCACGCCCTGGGGATTCCGGACGAAAATGTCGAGCGCCTTTCCCCTGAACAGCCTGCGGACGGTGAACGATTTCCATTTCGAGGGAATGCAGGGATCGATTCGCAGCCCCTCCACCTCGGGCCGCACCCCGAGGATGTACTGCGTGATCGCGTAATACGTCCACGTCGCCGAACCCGACAGCCAGGGGATTCTGGATGCCCCGTGTTTCGGGCTTTCCCTGGAGTGCGTGGACTGGCACAATACGTACGGTTCGATTTCCCTGACGTCGGCTTTCCTATTATAGGCGGCGGGCATGTAGGCGCGGAGGTACTCATACGCCCTGTTCCCGTGCCCGAGCAGGCATTCGGCCATCACGGCCCATCCCTGCGTGTGCACGAAAATGCCGCCGTTTTCCTTCAAGCCCGGGTTGAACAGCATGGCGCGCACGATGTGGTAGTCCGTCGACGTGAACGGCTCGCACAGGGCGATGCCGTACTTCGTGGACAGCCTGTCGCGCACGTTTTGCATGGACGATTCGGCCTGGCTTTTCGATGCGGCCCCGGAGAGGACGGCCCACGACTGCGTGTTGAGGAAAATTTTCCCCTCCGGACTTTCCTTCGATCCGAATTTCATGCCGTCATAGCGGTAGCCCCGCATGAACCATTCGCCGTCCCAGGCATGCCGCTGGATTGCCTGGTCCAGCTGATCGAGAATGGGCTTCGCCCATTCCCCTTCGGACGGTTCGTCCAGCAGCCCGGCAACTTCCATGTACGTCTTCAATGCCAGCCTCAATTGCATGGCCACGAATACCGATTCGCCCTTATGCCCGAACCGCAGGCAGTCATTCCAGTCGGCGCGCAGGCCGCAGGGCAGGCCGTGCGCTCCGGACCTGTCGAGGCTGAATTGGATGGCGCGCCTCATGTGGCCGAACACGGTGTCTTCGCCCCGGTCGGCGTAAGGAAGGATCTTTTTGTAAAAACCGGTGTCCCCGGTTTCATCCACATAGGCCGGAATCGCGTTGAACAGCCACAGGCTGTCGTCGGACCGGTATTCTTCCTCCTCTGGAGAAGGCTCCTGCCCGGGCCGGTGGCTGATTGGCATGACGCAGGGCATGGCGCCTCCCGTGGAGGCCTGCCCCGTGATCATCAGTTCGAGCCTTTCCCTGGTCTGTTCGGGAATGGACTGCATCACGCCGAGAAAGTCCTGCACCGTATCGCGGTAGCCGAGGCCGTCGCGGTCTATGCCCGAATAGATGAGGCTGGCCGCGCGCGACCACGCGAACGTGATCAGGCAGTTGTAAATGCCCCACGTGTTGACCGTGGCGTTGAATTCCGTGTCCGGCGTTTTTGCCGAAACCGCATCGAGCTTCGCGTGCCAGTATGATTTCAGTTTCCCGAGTTCCTCGTCCGCTCTGCCCGGCCGGCTGAACTCCTCAACGGCCTTCTTCCCCTCCACGTCCGCGCGGCCGATGCCCGCGAGCACGAGGAATTCCTTCGTCTCTCCCGGTTTGAGCGCGATTTTGGTCTGCAGCGAACCGCAGGGATTGTCGCCGTAGGCCAGCGTGTTCGAGCATTTCCCCTTTTCCACGGCGATGGGATTGGCATAGGAGCGGTACGGGCCGAGAAACGCCTCGCGGTCCGTGTCGTAACCCGCGGCTTTCGCCCCGGCCAGGGCCTGGAACGTGTGCCTGCCCTGGTCCTTCTCCTTGAAATGGTCGGGCATCTCCGGGATATGAACGTTCGTGCCGTGGTCGATGATTCCGCCGATGACATTCATGAGCGCCGTGTACTGGACGTATTGTATGTTCAGCAGGTCGTCGATGGCGCTCCAGTTTGCGGCGTATTCCAGGTAGGTGAATGCGCTCAGAACGCGTTTCTTTCTGGACGTATTGGTGACGCGCACCTTCCAGATTTCGAAGTTGCGTTCCAGCGGCACGAAATAAGTGACCTCCGATTCGATGCCCCTGTACTTCGACGCGATGACGGTGTACGCCGTCCCGTGCCTGCAAACGGATTCGTACTTGTCCAGCGGTTTGCCCACGGGCTGCCACGAGGCGGACCAGAAATCCTTCGACTCGTGGTCGTGGAAGTATACGAGACGGCCCGGCTGGTCCGCGGGTATCGAATTGAACCGGAACCGCATGAACCGCCCCATGCCGCCCGATTTGTAGAAGCTGTATCCGCCCGCGTGGTTCGTGATGATGGCCCCGTACTCGGTGGAGCCGAGATAATTGCTCCACGGCTTCGGCGTGTCGGGCCGGGTGATGACATATTCCCTGTTCTTTTCGTCGAAGTGGCCGTATTGCATATTCCCCTCATTTCATTTTCGATGGACGATGTAAAATATCTGATCTCAGATCTCTGATTAACGATCTCAGATCGCAGTTCGTTGATCTGACATCTGAGATCATTTTTTCCGTGCGGATTTTAACTGCTTCTTCGACGCTGATATTTTTGCGGATTTCTTTTTCGCCGGTGCGGCTTTCTTCGCCCGTTTGGCCTCGAGATCGCGCTTGATCTTCGACATGGCTTCATCGTCCAGCTTGTAGAAGAAGGCGATGAGGGAGAAGGCAATCAGCCCGAAGGCGACCGGAATCACGCTCATCATTCCCTTGAGCCCTTTCAACACCCCGGCGTTCTGCACCACGTCCGGAATGAATCCGTAGGCGCTCAAAATAAAACCCGCGATGGCCGTTCCCACGGCCCACCCGATCTTGTTCGACATGATCGACGCGGAATACACCAGTCCGGTGGCGCGCCGTCCCGTTTTCCATTCCGAATAGTCGGCCGTGTCGGCGTACATGGCCCACAAAAGCGCGGAAATGGGCCCGCCCGTCAGCGAACCGAGCGCCTGCAATCCGAATATCAGCGGGAGCTGGGCGGGTTTCAGGAAGAAGAATCCGCCCGTGCAGATCAGCGCCGTGGCGAACAGGATGAGGATGGCCCGTTTCTTTCGGACGACGCGCGTGAACCACGGCACGAGCAGCACGCCGATGAGCGAAAAGCCTTGTCCCACCGTATTGAAGGCCGAGGTCAGCCATTCGAAACCGAATGTCCGCCCGAGCAGGGCGACCTGTTGGGTACCGACATAGTATTTGAAATAATGCGTGGTGACGGCGAGGCGGATGCAGACGAACAGGATGAATAGAATGGTCACGGCGAAAAGGATGATCCACGGGGTGTTCTTCATCAAATCCTTCAGGTCCCTGCGGATGGAGATTTTTTCCTTGGCCATGGGCTGGATGCGCTCTTTGGTTGAAGCGAACGTGATTAAAAAGAAAACGACGGCCACGGCGGCGTAAACGGCCATGGTGACGGGCCATCCTTTCGCGGAATTGCCGCCGCCCAGGGACTTGGCCAGCGGAAGCGCGCTGATGGATACGATCATTCCGGCCAGGTACGCGCCGGTGAACTTGAATGATGAGGCGCTGGTACGCTCGTTGGGATCCGAACTGATGACGCCCAGCAGGGACGTGTAAGGGATGTTGATCGCCGAGTAGAAAAACATGAATAGAATAAAGGTGATATAGGCGTAGACCAGCTTTCCCGTCGCACTGAAATCGGGTGTGATGAATGTCACGACCGCGGCAACGGCCAACGGGAGGGCCATCCACAGCAGGTAAGGACGGAATTTGCCCCAGCGGCTGGTGGTGCGATCCGCGGTCATCCCGATACCGACGTCAAAGAAGGCGTCGAGAAGTCGGGACACGCCCATCATCGTCCCTGCGGCCGCTGCGGTCAATCCGAACACGTCGGTGTAGAAGAAAAACAGGTACACCATGATCGTCTGCCAGAACAAAACGGAGGCGAAATCGCCGCATCCGTATCCCGCCTTCTCCCGGAAGGTGAGTTTCGGTTTCTCCGTGGTCATGACCTCTCCTTTCGTCTTGAGGTATGATTTTTTGCCATGCCGCAGTACAGAAAGCAGGACTCGCACTCCGCGCTCTCCATCTGAAGCGTGGTATGTCCGATCCCGTACCGGCTCCGGACCATTTCATCGATGTCGCGCCGTATGCGGGCGCCCTGGCTGATGGAAATATCGTCGATGACGATGTGGGCCGAAAGAGCCAGGAGACTTTCGGTGAGGCTCCATGCATGCAGATCGTGCACGCTGTTCACGCCCTTGACGCTTTTCAGGTCGCCCAGCAGTCTTTTCATGTCGACGCTGCGGGGGGCGCTTTCAAGCAGAATATGCACGGTCTCGCGTAAAATGCCCCACGCATTCCATAGAATCAGAAAGCCGATGAACACGCTGACCGCGGGGTCCAGCCAATTCCAGCCCGTGAAATGGATGGCGACGCCGGCCAGGACGGCCCCGATGGTCGAAAACACGTCGGCCATCAGGTGGACAAAGGCGCTTCTCAGGTTCAGGTCGTCTTCGCTGCCGTGCTTGAGCAGCCAGGCCGTGCCCGCGTTGACGAGAAACGCGACCAGGCCGACGCCGATCAAAACCTCCGACCGGACGGCGGGCGTCGATTGAAAACGCCGGTAGGCCTGGTAGAATATTCCGATCGACACGACGACCAGAGTCGTCGAATTGACCAGGGCCGCGAGAATTCCGGCGCGGTGGTAGCCGAATGTCTTGCCCGCATGGGGCGGCCTGGCGCTCATCCTGACCGCGACCCACGTCAAACCCAGGGCGATGGCGTCCGTGAGGTTATGGCCGGCATCCGACAGAAGGGCCAGACTGCCGGACCAGAGTCCGGCCGCGGCTTCCACGACGACGAAAACGGCCGTAAGAGCGAGGGCAAGCGCGACACGGCCCGACGGCCTCTCCGCCCGATCTTCGATGTGCGAACCGGACACCGCGCTACTTCCCCATCACCACGCGGACGTCGTTGATTTCCTTCAGGCCGTCCGGCGAAATGACGGTGCCTTCCATCCGTTTTCCGTTCACGATGATTTCGCGCACTCCCTTCTCGACGCCGTCCGGATTGAGCACTTCGATGTGCAGCCGTTTTCCCCTGAACCGCCTCTCGACTTTGAAGGCGCTCCAGGCGGAGGGAATGCAGGGATCGATGCGCAACCCTTCGGTTTCGGGACGGACGCCGAGCAGGTACTGCGCGGCCGTGTAATAGGACCAGGCGGCCGATCCCGACAGCCACGGCAGCCGCGAGGCCCCGCGCCTGGGGCTTTTCGGGCTGTTGGTGAACTGGCAGTACACATAGGGTTCGATCTCGCGCACTTCCGCCTTCTTGTTGTACGCGGCGGGCATGAATGCCTTGAAAAGACCGAAGGCGCGGCTCCCGTGGCCGAGCAGGGTCTCGGCCATGATCGCCCATCCCTGGATGTGGCAGAAAATGGAGCCGTTCTCTTTCATCCCCTTGTTGAAAAGCGCGGCCTTCATCACCGACACGTCCGTATTCTCGTACGGCGGATCGCATATCATGAGGCCGTATTCCGTTTCCAGCTTTTCCTGGACGACGCGCATGATGCCGGCCGACCGTTCCGCGGACGCGTGCCCGCTGATCACGGCCCACGACTGCGGGTTCAGGAAAATGCGGCCTTCCTCGTTCTGATGCGAGCCGAAAGTCAGGCCGTCTTCGCGGTACCCGCGCAGAAACCATGAGCCGTCCCACGCGTACTGTTCGAGGTTGGCGTCGATCGTCGCGAGGCGGCTGCCGGCCCACGCCGCTTCGTCCGGCCGTTTCAGGAGACCGCAGATTTCAATGTAGGTTTTCAGGGCGAAGCGGAGCTGGAAGGCGACAAACACCGATTCCCCCTTCGCGCCGAGCTGGATGCAGTCGTTCCAGTCCGCGGACAGGCCGCAGGGCAGGCCGTGGCGTCCCGAGCGCTCCAGGCTGAATTCAATGGCGCGGCGCATGTGCCCGAACACGGTGTCTTCGCCCTGGTCCGCGTACGGGAGCACCTTGTCGTAGAACCGGACGAGACCGGTCTCCTTCACGTAAGCCGGGATCGTATTGAAAAGCCAGAGAGAGTCGTCCGAACGGTATTCGCTTTCGAGGGGCGGCTTTTCTTTTCCCGGGTGGTGGTCGAACTGCTTCACCACGGGCATGGCCCCGCCCGTGGAAACCTGCCCCGTGATCATGAGTTCGAGCCGCTTTCCCGCCTCTTCCGGAATGGCCGGCAGAACGCCGAGAATGTCCTGAACCGTGTCGCGGTAACCGAGCCCGTCCCGCTCGCCCGCATAGACCAGGCTGGCGGCCCGCGACCAGGCATAGGTGATCAGGCAATTGTAGGGGCTCCAGGCGTTCATCATGCTGTTGAATTCCCTGTCCGGCGTTTTGACGGTCATGGCCTGAAGCCGCGAATGCCAGTGCTCCTTTACGTCCGCCAGGTCCCGCCCGGCCTTCGACAGGTCTTGATATTCCGCGGCCGCCGCGCGGCCCTCCACGCCGGCCTCCCCGATGCCCATGAGAACGAGAAGCTCTTTCGACTCTCCCGGTTTCAGCGTCACATCGGCCTGGAACACGCCGCAGCCGTTGCCGCCCACGGCGATGGAACCGGTGCACTTCCCCTTCTCCACGACGAGCGGGTTTCCGTACCCCCGGTAGGGTCCGATGAACTTTTCCCTGTCCGTGTCGAACCCCGACGGCTTTGCGCCGACCAGGGCGAAAAAGGTGTGCCGCGACTGCCCCGCGTTGAAATCGTCCTTCACCACGGGCAGGTACGGATTGATGCAGTGTTCGATGATTCCGTCCACCATTTTCATTTCGAGGATGAACTGCGTGTACTGCAGGTTCACCCAGTCCATCCACAGCTGCCAGAAATTCGAATATTCGATGAATGGGAAAACCGAGAGCCGGCGCGTCTTTTTGCCCGTATTGGTCACTTTGAGCAGCCAGCATTCAAATTCGCGGTCCAGGGGAACGAAGTAGGTCGATTCGGTTTGGATGCCCTTGTATTTCGATTCGATCACAGTGTAGGCCGTGCCGTGCCTGCATACGGACTCGTACTTGTCCGGCGGTTTGCCCACGGGCTGCCACGAGGCGGACCAGAAATCGCCCGATTCCCTGTCGCGGAGGTAGAAGGTGCGGCCCGGCTGGTCCGTGGGCAGGTTGTTCGGCCGCCAGCGCGTGAAGCGCCCCTGAGCCGCGGAGTTGAAAAAGCTGTACCCTCCGGCGTGGTTGGTGATGATGGCGCCGTACGTCGTGGAGCCGAGATAATTGCTCCACGACCTCGGCGTGTCGGGCCTCGTGATGACGTATTCCCTGTTCTTGTCGTCGAAATGGCCGTATTGCATACAATTACCCTTTCAATAATTATCCCTCCCTTTAAGGAAGGGATTGAGGGAGGGTCCTATCAATAACTGACTTCCATTTTCTTCCTTCCCTTTTATATAGGGGGGTATTGAAAAAGAGTCCCTTTAAACGCACCCGCGAAAGCCCGGATGCGGTGCCGCCTTGCGGTCGAAAGTCACCGTATAATCACATCCGTGAAACCGGTTCGACAATCCGATCAGGTAATCCGAGAAGTCCGCTTCGCCG
>JBFZEN010000361.1:0-9157 GCA_041306805.1 bacterium | reverse complement strand
GAGCGCCTTTTCGAGTCCGCGCAGCGCCGCATACCGGTGCGAAATGGTGCAGATGGCGCAGATCCGGCAGGCGATGCTGACATCCTCTTCCGGCGTTTTGCCCACCACCAGCGTTTCGATCAGGCGCGTTCCTTCCAGAATGTTGAAATCGACCTGCTTGACCGTGTTTCCTTCGATCCGTACCGTGATCCCGCCTTCGCCTTCCACCCTGGCCAGCGGTTCAACCAATATTTCGCGCATGTCTCATGCTCCCAGCAATTTTTTCAAAGGTTCCGCGATTCCCGCACCCGTGTGCATGGTGAACCGCTTTTGAATGGCCTCGACGGAGTACCCTTTCTCCCTGAGCAGGTTGAATTGCGAATCCACATTGCCCTCTTTCACCAGGCCCCAGCACCCGAGGCAGGGAAGGTTGTGCGAGGGACAGACCGCACCGCATCCCGCCGCGGTCAGCGGCCCCACGCAGAGGACGCCCTTGAGAAGCAGGCATTCGTTCTCTTTCCAGCGGCATTCCGCGCAGACCGGGTAGTCGGGCAGAACGGGCTGATTGCCCTCCAGAATTTGTCCATAGACGAACAAAAACTGGTCCGCGTCGATGGGGCATCCCGGAACGCAGAAGTCCACTTTCACGAGATCGGCCACCGCTTTGGAGGGCGTCGGGGTCCGCACCGCCAGCTTGTTCTTGCCGTACACCTGCTTGAACCGCTCCTCCCACGACGGCATCGCCTCCATGGCCTGTATGCCGCCGAAACAGGCGCAGTTGCCGATGGCCACCAGCATCTTCGACCGCTCGCGGATGTGCTTGATGTGTTCGGCCTGTTCCTGATTCGAAATGGAGCCCTCGACAAAGGCGACATCAAGTGCGGTTTCATCATTGTCGCTCTTGGCCAGGGAAAACGATTTGATGACTGCGCTGCCGAAAAAATCGACGAGCTGGTCTTCACTGTGAATGAGAACAAGCTGGTCGCCGTTGCATCCGGTGAAACCGTAAAGCCCGACGTCCAGTTTTTTCTTTGCCGCAATCTTGCTTTGCATTAGATCAGCCCTTTCATGTGGATCACGTCCCAGTACGAAAAGACCGGGCCTTCGAGACAGGTGTAAATGTAGCCGCCGATGATGCAGTGACCGCATTTGCCTACGCCGCACTTCATCCGGCGCTCGAGCGACATGAGTATCTGCTGCTTGGGGATGTTCAGCTTCAACACTTCCGCCACAATGAATTTGTACATGACCGGCGGGCCCACCACGACCACGGTGGTTTTGAGGGGGTCGATGTCCTTGATATGCCGGAACAGCGTGGTCGGCAGGCCGGTGTGGCACGGCCATTTGCCGGTGTCGTCCTTGTCGACCGTGAGCAGGCAGTGCAGGTCCTCACGCTCCCTCAGGTTCAGAAATTCCTTCCGGAACAGCATTTCACCCGGGGTTCTCGCCCCGTAGATCAGATAGATGTCATTGAACTGGTCCCGGTTGTCGAGCGCATACAGAAGAAGGGATCGGAGCGGAATGGCCCCCAGGCCTCCCATGACGATGATGAGGTTGTGCCCCAGCATTTTTTCGACCGGGAAGCCGTTGCCGTACGGGCCGCGGACGCCGATCACGCTGTTCTCTTTCAATTTGAAAATCGATTCGGTGATCCTTCCCACCTTGCGGATGCCGAATTCGACCAATCCGGGGCGCGACGGCGTCGAGGAGATCGAGAACGGGGCCTCGCCGATGCCGGGAATGGACACCATCATGAACTGACCCGGCCTATAGTCGAGCGTCATGGCCCGGTTCATGTCGACCGCGCGGACCTGGAACAAGTGCACATCGTCGGTGAGCGGATCGCGCCGTATGAGCCGCATGGGCTCGGGCAGGTACGGATTGACTTGCGGAACGGCCGGACTCATGCGTGCACCTCCTCGCCTTTCAGATGTTTCACCATGGAAAAAATGTCGATGCCCACCGGACAGGTGTCGATGCAGCGCCCGCACCCGGTGCACGCGGGCTTTCCGAATTTTCCGACGAAGGCCTGCAGTTTGTGCGTGAACCGGAGCTTGAGCCGTTCCGAGCGCGCCTCCCTGAAATTGTGCCCGCCGGCAACCATCGAGTATTCCTTGAACATGCACGAATCCCAGCGCCGCACGCGTTCGATGCCTTTCTTCCCCAATTCGGTTTCGTCAAGCACGTTGTAACAGGGGCATGTGGGGCAGACAATGGTGCACGCCCCGCATGACAGGCATTTTTTCCCTTCCTCCTCCCAGACCGGGCTGTCCTGGCTCAATTCAACGATGTCGGGCATGCCGATCAGATCGATGTCCGTCTTGAACTGCTGCGACCGGTGTTTCCGCCACTGGATGTACTTTTTGAGGTCCTGGTGCCCGATGGCGGTGTCGACGAGATTGGGGCACTCGCGTATCAGATCGTCTCCCAGGCTCGATCCCACCCAGATCAGATAGAAATCGCCCAGGTCGGTGAAAAACAGGTCGAACCCCTCGGTGACGGTCTCATTCATCGTGGCGTTGCAGAAGCATTTCTCGTCAGGAATGCACGAGAGGCCGATAATCGCCGTCCTGTTCCTGCGCTCGTAATAATACGGATCCTTGAATTCCTTGGCAAAAAATTCGTCCATGATGAGCAGGGCCTTGATGTCGCATGGATGCAGCCCGAACAGAATGCGTTTCGGCAGTCCCGACATGTCGTTCGCATAATTTCCCGCTTCGTAGCGGAACATGCTGAATTTCGGGGGAAAGAGCAGCTTTTTGAACGGCAGCGTCGTTCTCAGGGCAGTCGAATCGAGCTGTGAAAGGTCCGTGATCTTGTCGAGAATGAAACGGTCGTTCCGTTTGACCGGCGCCCAGAGCTCTCCCCACGAGCCCGCGCACATCAGGAAACCCTTCAGGTTGCTTTTTTTCAGCTTGACCGCTCTCATGCATTTTCTCCATGACTAAGGGTTGTCTGTTTTTGCATCGCGTTCACGAAATAGATGACATTTTCAAGTTCGATCTGCAGGTTGACGTTGTTGATGACGACCGAGTCGGCTCCGCGGAAGCGCATGGGCGCGAAATTCAGAATGCCGCTGATGCCGCAGGCCAGCATCTGGTCGAAGACCTCCTGGGCGGCGATGTCGGGAACGGCGATGATGCCGACCTTGATGCTCCGTTCGCGGACGAAACGGCCCATTTCGTTCATGGGCAGAATGGGAACGCGGAGTTTCCGGTTGATTTTTGCGGGATCGATGTCGAAACCGGCGACGATTTTGATGCTCTCATTCTCGAAATTCTTGTATTTGATCAGGGCTGAACCGATGTTCCCCGCGCCGGCAAGGACGACCTCCTGGAACCTGTCCTTTCCCAGCAGAATCTGCAGCTTTTCAATGAGAAGATCGACCCGGTACCCGCCCTTTTTATTCCCCGAAATGCCGAACAGGGAGAAGTCTTTCCGCACCTGCACCGAAGTCACACCGATGGCTTCACCCAGGGTATCGGAAAATACTTTGACGAATCCGAGGTCCCTGAATTTGATCATGGCCTTTCGGTACTGGGAAAGACGGAAAATGACTTTTTTATTGACTATCATGACCGGACTATTGTTAAATGATTCACAAAAATTCAAAAGAATTTAGCTAAAAATCGCCCTATTGTCAAGCGATAATGTGATTCCATTCACTTAAATTCGGTATCATTAATGGATTTTGAATATTTTCCGGCCGTAAAAAAGCCTCCCGGGGCCGCAGGCTCCGGGAGGCTTCAAAATGCTTTTGACTAGGTGGTTTATTTAAGGACGGAGTCCTTGCATGCCTTGGCGATTCTGAATTTCACCACGATTTTTGCCGGGATCTTGATGGTTTCGCCGGTTGCGGGATTGCGGCCCATTCTTGCTTTCCTGTTCACCTTGACGAGTTTTCCGAAACCGGGCAGAACGAATTCGCCCTTACGCTTCACTTCCCTGAAAGCGACTTCGGCCAGCGTGTCAAAAAAGGTTGCAGCGTCTTTTTTGGACATGCTGAGCTTGTCGGCCATCTCGGAAACGAGCTGCGACTTGGTCATCGATTTCTTTGGCATTTCAAATCCATCCTTTTTATGGGTGAGGGACACTCCCCGGAACGATCTCCGGGGCGCTGTGATCAACGGCTTCGCGCATGTTTAAAATAATAAAAAATTATCATCGAAGCAAGTGTTCATTTACATTTCACCCTTTTAAACAGCACTCCAAACGTCTCACCTCCCTTTATCGACCTTCCTGGCCGCGTACAGGTAGCAGAACAGGCACAATCCGATGAAACAAGCCAGACCGATGAACTGACCGCTCTGGTTCTGAAAATAATCCAGCGTCCGGCCCGCGTTCCATATCGTCTTTCCGGTTGCGGCTACGGTTTCTGAAACATATTTCACGCCCACCGACAGAAACCGGATGGGCTTGCCGATTTCGTTCAGGTTCAGCACGGCCCCGACCACGCCCATCAGCGCGCCTCCCGCAATGAAACCCGACGCGATCAGCGTCCCCCGTTCTTTCGGAGAATTTCCCGCCTCGTCGATTTTCTTTTTCGATCCCCTGCGGCCCAGCAACCACGCCACGAAGCCCCCCACAAAAAGCGGCATGTTGATCTGAATCGGCAGATACATGCCCAGGGCGAACGGCAGCGGCGGAATATGGACGAGTTCGAGCATAACCGCGATCAGCGCCCCGGCGGCATACAGGAAGTACGGTATCTGCGACTCGACCATGAGCGACTGGATGATCACGGCCATGAGGTTGCCCTGCGGCGCCGGTATGGACGGATTGGGAACGCCGCCGTTCAATATACCGCCGTTCAGGGTGAACCCGTACGCCCTGTGTATCAGCAGCAGGGCCAGTGAAACCGAAATCGAAGACACCACCACGCCCAGAAATTTGTACCTCTCCTGGTTCCTGGGCGTTGTGCCCAGCCAGTAGCCTATTTTGAGGTCCGTGATAAATCCTCCGGACACGGAAAGCGACGTGCACACCACGCATCCCATCACCAGGGCCAGCGTCATGCCCGGGTTGCCCGTAAGACCGATCGAGACAAGGACAAGCGATGAAACGATCAGCGCGATCAGCGTCATGCCCGAAACCGGATTGACGCCGACAATGGCCGTGGCCCGCGCGGCGACCGAGGTGAACAGAAAAGAGAGTATGGCCACGATGAGAATTCCCGCCCCGGCCACCTTGAGCGCGAACCCCTGCGTCGCACCGCCCGATCCGGCGAACGCCCAGAAAGCCGCGAACACGAGCGCCAGAGTGCCCGCCAGCAGCAGCATCACGTTCCGCATCGACATGTCGAGGTCGGTGCGCAGAATATTGCCTTCGTGGACCCTGGCCCCCCGCCGCATTTCCCTCGCCCCCACAGAGAAGGACGAAACGATGATTTTACCCATTTTGATCACGCCCAGGATGCCCGCCATGGCGATGGCTCCGATGCCCAGTTTCTGGACGTACTGCGAGAACACCTGCAATTCGTTCATCTGGGCGATGGGGATTGCCGCAGGCGGAATGACGGACGGCGCGTGCTGCCCGAAAAAAAACACCAGCGGCACGAAAACGAGGAAGGAAAGCACGGAACCCGCCACGATGATCGAGGCGTATTTCAGCCCGATGATGTAGCCCAGGCCGAACAGGGCCGCCGAGGCGTCCATCTTGAGCACCCAGCGGAACTTCTCGCCCAGGGCCGCCCCGATCTTTCCGAAAAGCACGTCGGTCCTGAGCTGCTTGGGCCAGGCATTGGCCGCCTCAACCAGAAAATCGTACACGCCTCCCGCCAGCATCGACACCACCAGCACCTTGGCCGATCTACCGCCCGATTCGCCCGTGGCCAGAATCTCCGTGGTGGCCGTGGCTTCGGGAAAGGGCAGCCTGCCGTGCTCCTCGGCGCAGAAATATTTTCTCAGCGGAATGAGGAAGAGAATGCCCAGAAAACCGCCCAGCATGCAGGCAATGACGGTGTGCAGCAGGTTGACCTTGAGCCCCAGGATGTACAGGGCCGGCAAGGTGAAGATGGCACCCGCCACCACCACGCCGGACGCGGCCCCGATGGATTGGATAATGACATTTTCGAGTATGGTGCTCCTGCGCCTGAACACGTTCGCCAGGCCGACCGCGAGTATGGCGATGGGAATGGCGGCCTCGAACACCTGCCCCGCCACCAGGCCCAGATAGCAGGCCGAGAACGAAAAGAGCACGGCCATGGCCACGCCGATCCACACCGACCGCGCCGTGACCTCGTGCAGCTGTTTTCCGGGGGGGACGAACGGAATGTACTTTTCCCCCGGTTTCAATGCGGTGTAGGCGTTTTTGGGTATTCCTGTTTTGGCCATGGGCCCTCCCTCAATAACCCGATCTCAGCTGGGTTTCGTATTCCGAATTGTACACTTCGCCCCGTTTTGTCGAATGGAGCAAAGAATAGTTCTTGTACCCCGACAGGTCGGCAAAGACGAAAATCACGCCGCCTTCGATGGCGTCGTAATGCCAAATTTCATACGGAACCGCCTGCGACGAACTGGGAAAACGCTCGATGTCGTTTGGTTTTCCGAAGACGATGAATATCCTGCCGCGGTCGGTTTTCCATCCCGCCATCTGGAACGTGCCGTACTGCGCGTCGGCCTCGTCGATTCTTCTGTGGTATTCCTCGAAATTGACCCCGTGGACCGCCGGCGCCTTGCTCCAGAAATCGTAAAGCCACCTTTGCCTGGAGTCGGTGTTCTTGATTGACGACCACAATTTGCGCTGCTGATCCGTCATCAGGTACCGTGCGCATTCGAATTCGTGCTTCATAACCGATTCTTCCATGGCCGCGAAGGGACTGATCCCGAATTGCGCCTCCGGCTTCAGGTCCGGCGCCGCGCCGGTTGCATGGGCGGGCCTGGCCACCCAGAACGTTTTGCGCCTTTCAGAAAGAACGAGCCCGGCGCTGTCGAGAACACTGTATGAAAGATGGTATTTCCCGGGACCGACGCCGAACAGACCCACCTCGCCGAAATCGGCCGCCGAATTGCTTGTCTTATTCTTTTTTCTCGTGATCGGACGCACCCCCTCGAGCGGCGCCTGCGCCCCGTCCAGAATGGACACCCGTGTCCCGTATTGTCCGCCGGCGACACCGTCGAGTATGTTGTAAAGCTCGATGTAAAAATAGATCAGGTTCTGCCCCAAACCGGCCTGCAGAGCCGGATTGGGGACCACGATCATCGAATTTTTGTAAAACGGATTGGTTGCCGAGGCTTCCGAACCGAACTGGATGGACGAGGCGATTTCGATGTCACTCAATTGAAGCTTGTGTTCGCCGAAAGGACCGATCGTCTTTTGAAAAACGACGCTGTCGCAGCGCAGTGAAGAATCGCCGTCCCTGGCCGTCAGGCTCCACCTGTAATTTCCCTCGGGGGCGACAAAAAAGACCCTGCCCAGCACGGTGTCTCCCTCTCTCAGCGAATCGCCTCCGGAATGAGCCCAGGTGTTCTCGGTATACGCCGAGTCGTTTCGCGTCACCACGAGCCTCATCGAAGCCTGAGGGGCGCCCTTCACGGAATAGTACACCTCCGTAAAGACGGCCTTGTCATCGTACCTGAAACAGGCATAATCTGCGTTGAGCTGTACGGCCTGGGGTTGTCCCGCGGCCATGGGAACGGCGGTCACGAAAAGAACGGCGGCCTCGGTCAGAAGACGTTCAATCGGTTTCATTTTTTTATCTCCAATAAAAAAAGGGGTTGGCCGGTTTCGACCAACCCCTCAGTTTTTCCTTTTTTCCCGCGGATTAGAACCCGATGGTCAGGCTGAACATCTGGTTGTCGCTCAGACGTTCGTTGATCCGGTAGGCGTAATCCACATTGAGGCTGAGCTGCGAAGCCAGCTGGTAGAACAGCCCGCCTCCGAAACACGGACCGACGACATTGGTGTCGTCCTTGAACACGATCTTGCCGTTCTCGACGTCCTGCGATGCCATGGCGCCGCCCCGCAGGGATGCCGCGAACTTGTCCATCTTGAACGTGTATTCCAGGCCGCCGCCGAAGCTGTCCATGCCGAACTGGTGGTTCCTGAAATCGCCCATGACCGTGATGGAATGATGTTCAATCGGGTTCATGGTGTACGACAACCCGATGTCCATGGTTGTCGGCATCTCAAAGGATTGCGAAACGATCTGGAGCGCTTCCTCTTGGCCGATCGGCTCGTTGAGGTAGTTTGGCAGATAGATGGTCTGCTCGAGCGCGCTGCCATTGAACCGCATGCTGCTGCCGAGGTTCCTCAGCGCGACGCCCAGCCTCAGGCCCATCTCGGTGTTGTACTGCACGCCGAAATCGAATGCAAAACCCGAGGCCGACACGGTCATGATGCGTTCCGACACCAACTTGGCGGTGACTCCGAACAGAATGCGGTCCGTCATGGAACGGGCGTAGGTCAGCCCCAGGGTCATGTACCCCGGAGAGAACGTCGATCCTGTTCCGTCGGGCGCATAATTCGTGGTTTCGTCGATGTCGCCGAAATTCACGCTCTTGATGCTGGCGCCCAGAAAGCCGACCTTGCCCACGTTCGCCTGCACGGCCAGATAGGTCAGGTCGATGTCGGCGAAGTAGTTCATCTGCGAAACCATCACCTCGGCGGTGCGGGTGCTGCCGGCGACGCCGGCCGGGTTCCAGTACATGGCGTCGACGCCGGTGATGCCCGCTATGAAATTACCGCCCAGGGCGGTGCCGCGTGCGCCGACCGGAATCAACAGCTCCATGGCGCCCGCCGTTCCGACGCGCTTTCCGGTTCCGGCGAAGGCGTTCATTGCCGAGAACAGAACCACGAGGGACGCGGCCAGGGCGATGAGCTTGAATAGTCTATGCCTCATCTTGATTCTCCTTCACTAGTGTCATAAACCGTTCTACGGGGAGCGGGCGTGTTTAAGGGCCCGCCCCCGCTTTTGTGCGGTGTCAGATCAATACTGCCGCATCCGTTCTTCCGTCATGACCAGGGCCACCTTGAGTATCTTTTCGCCCAGGGTTCCGCAATCCGCGTGGACGATGTAGATGCCGCTCGCCACGGGAACCGAGAATTGGTTCTCGAGATTCCACTGCTCGAACTGGGTCCCGTCGGTGTGATCGAGCGTCCTGATCAATTCGCCCGCCAAAGTGTAGATTCTCAGCTTGGCCGTGGGCGGAAGATGGGTGAACCGCACGAAATGCTGCAA
>JBFZEN010000360.1:0-5435 GCA_041306805.1 bacterium | reverse complement strand
GGCCGATTCGGGGACCAGGTAGGCCTCGCCCTCGTGTTCAAAAACGAACGGATAGGACAGATGGTACGGTTTTTCCAGAATGATTTCCGGCCCGGACAAACGGCCCCGGTCGTCGGCGTTGAAAACACAAAGATGCCCTTTATCCCTCTTGTAAACAAACTCCTCGGCAAAAACATAACGGCGCCCGTTCCTGCACAGCACCTGGGGATCGGCCCAAAACCTGTCCTTCGGCGGCACGATTTTTTGAAATTTCCACGGAGCCGTGGAAAGCCCGTCCGCCTGGCGCGACAATAACAACCATTGTTCCTTGAATACGAGTCTGAAAGCCCGGTATGCGATATACCGTTTCAACGTCAGCAGAATGCACCGCAGCGATTCGACGTTTCCCGGCTTTTTGTACAGACGGTGCGAGTAAAACGCGAGGCGCTGCGATTGATTCCGGACCTTCCGGATGAACCGGCTTCCGCCGTTCCTGGCGATTTCGGCGAGCTGCCGGGGAACGAATGACACGCTTTTCCAGAAAAGGTAGTGCCGGTTCCTTTTCACGGAAAGCGGAAGGGCCGGGCCGTACGACTTGACAAGGACGATTCCGTTGTCCATCTCCTCGTTTAAAACCTGAAGAACGCAGCCGGTGACCCCGTTGTTCTCGATCACTTCCCAGAATCCGGGAGGGCCGCCCCGGTTCACATCGTTGTCTCCGTGGTGGTACGACCATATTCCGTATTTTGCGGCTTTGAGGATGTCTCCGCGGACGATGCGGAAACCGAGCCTGATTAAAACGTCCAAACGCGCGCGGCGAACGGCCTTGAGGTCGGCGTCGCTGAAATAATCGGAATGTTCCGTGCGGCGGGGCCGGACCGTCATCCGCGGAATACCGGCCAGCAGGGCCGAGGCGTCTTTCCGCTCGAAGGCGTCGGGGGAGCATTTGAAGAGGCGGTTCTCGATGATCCAGTAGAGGCTGTAAAACAGGGTGCTGCGGTTTTCGTAGATCCGTTTCAGCCGGGACCGGGGGCGGGTTTCATGCGCTGCATCGGCGTTGAATACAATCAGAACCACCCCGGCGCATTGAAGGTTCAGGACCTTTTCAAGCATGGCGTGGGTCCACGCCGGAACGTCGAGAGAATCCATGAGAAGGCCGATGCGCAGTCGTTGTGCCAAGTTTCAATCCCGTCGATTCAATTCGGTACGGTTCCTTTCGGCTGTTTCAGCTCGACGCAGGTGGCCCCCCAGCCGCCGAGTTCGGGCGGTGCGTCGCCGAAGGCGGCCACGCGGGAATCGGCTTTGAGAATCCGGACCACTTCGAATTTCAGACGGCTTCTCCCCTTGCCGTGGGCCACGCGCAGGCGGGACAACCCTGTTTCAAGGGCATTTTCGAGGAACGCATCCAGGATTTCCGGAACCTGCTCGGGGAAAAAGCCGTGCAGATCAAGCGTGTCGGTCACCACGAATACGGAAGGCAGATCGTCCGGGACCGGAAAATGTTTTTTATGGGACATGAGGATGGGTTTCGAGTGACGGGTTCCGAATGATGGGCATGCGTTTACAGGAGAAATTCTTAAGGACATCCGAAATCCCGTAATTTAGAATTTCTGATTTCTGATTGATAATCATGGATCGAATGAGATCGATCATTATTTTCGGCATCCAATCGACGATCTAAAATCAAAAATCCAAAATTGAAACAAGAAAATGTACGCCGCTTATTCCTTGTTTTTAATAACGAGCTGAACGTGCTCGGTGCGCGGAACGGAGATCGGGATATTGGTGCCGCTTTTCATGAAAAAAGGATCGGGAAAGTTGTCTCCGATCCAGAAAAACGCGGGCGAAGAGTGGATGTAGGCTGAACTGTCGGCTGCCGTTTTCCCCCCCTCTTTTCCCTTCATTTCGACCTGATTCTGATAGTCCATGGTTCTCAATCGCGCATAATAGGTGCCGGCCGGCAGAATGTTGCCCGCATCATCCCGGCCGTTCCAGAACAAAATCCATTCGCCCGGCTCAAGCCGGGAATCCACCAGGGTGCGGACGACGTTTTCATTTCCCTCTTCCCAGAATGATTTGCCGCATTGCCAGGCGCCGGCCAGCAGCAGTATCACGGCCGGAGCAAGCCACAGACGTCCTTTCCGGATCAAAACTGCCATGGTTTGCATAGGATGCCGCGAACGCGGAGATCGAAGAAGCGGAAGGTATTGGCCGGTTTGATGAGCAGGGCCGTGTCGGCCCCCGATTCGGTTCCGCCAATGGCAATGACGTCCCTGTCGGTCCTGAGCAGGCCGGCGTCCGTTGCCATGAGGACAATTTCGACGGCCACCTTGGCACCCTGGCTGAAAATGCGCAGGGTATTGGCGATGATTTCATCCATTTCGATTGTATTGAACTTGAAACGGACGGCGCGGTTCACACCCCCGAACGCGTGCTGGCAGGTCAATATCCGTCCGCCGTATCCCTCGATGCGGCTGCGGTTTTCCGGGAGCATTTCCTGCTGGTTCTCCGCGGAAAATCCCGCGGCATGGCTCACGGCCAGAACACGGCGCTTCTTGAAATGGTCCATTGCCCTGACAGCCGTATGGCCCGAAGCGGTGGCGACCACGATGTCGGAGAGGCTCAGGCGGTCGGCCCATTCCTTGACCACCTGAAGCGTCGCTTCCGTGTTCTCAGGCCCCGGATTTTCAAAATAGACGGTCTGGTATTCCATGGCTCTCCCTTCGGGCTCACCACGATTCGTTGTAGGGCAGCGAGATATCGGTATCGGGCTCGTCGAAATCTTCGACGTTGAGGCGGTTTTTATCCTGTTCATCCGTGCCGTCCAGCCCCATGATCTCGGCCTGCGAGTAGGGTTGTTCCTGGCTGCATTGCACGCATGTCGTGGTTTCGGGAAGGATTTCGAGGCGCTCGGCCGGTATGGCAGAGCCGCAGAACTCACACAGGACCTTCGATTTGGATGATTTCGAAACCTTGCCTTTTTTCGCGCTTTTCGCCGTTTTTACGGGTTTGCGCGTTTTTGTTTTCTTCACCTTCGTTTTTTTGACGGTTTTCGCCTTTCTGGCGTGCGCCGCGGTTTTGGACACTTTTTTGGGCTTGGCCGCCTTGACCGTCTTTTTCGGCTTTTTCATGAATCGCTCCTATAAAATGGGCCTTTTATTTCCATTTGCTCTTTAACGTTCCATCATCGCGATGGTTCCCGTCATTTTTACTTTTTCGGGAATGCCGGCGCTTCCGGAACGCGAACGTCCGATTTCTCGAGAAGATCGAGGCACACGCCCACGGCCTTATCGAGCTGCGGATCGCGCCCCGACAGCACGTCTTCGGGGCGGCATTCAACGGTGATGTCGGGTACGGCGCCCCTGTTTTCGACCAGCCAGCCTGTTTCGGGCCTGAAGAATCCCACATTGGACTGGCTGACGATGCCCTCGTCCAGAGTGGGGATGATGTTGTTGAAACCGACCAAACCGCCCCATGTCACCGATCCGACCACGGGTCCGAGGCCAAGCGCCTTGGCATGCTCGATGAACACCTCGCCGTCTGATGACGTGTTTTCATCGCACAGGAATACCAGGGGACCCGGATGCACTCCGTGGGGATAGCTCATCGGCACGAAATCGCGCGTTTTTGTGAAAAAAACCCGTTTTCGTTCGAGTTTGTCGATCAGAAACCACGATACGAAACCGCCCCCGTTCCCCCGCACGTCGATGACAAGGCCGTCGCGAAAACGCTCGGCGCGGAAGGCCTGTTCGAATTCGCGCAGGCCGGTTTCATCCATGTCAGACAGGTGCAGGTAGCCGACGCGCCCCCGGGAAAGGGAGGCGGTCCTGCGGCGATTGGATTCCTTCCATTCGTAATGGCGCAGGGCGCCCTCGTCGCGGAGTGTCTCGATCTGAACGGTGCGGGCGCCCGCCGTGTCGGGTCTTGAATTCACCGTCAGCGAGACGGTTTTTCCCGCTTTGTCCTCCAGGTATTCATACACGTCTTTTTCGGCCGAAACCATTTCTCCGTCCACGGCCAGAAGGCAGTCGCCTTCACGCAACAGGACGTTCGGCGCCGTGAGCGGATTCCGGAGCAGCGGATTCCAACCGGCGCCTTCCAGAATGTGTTTGAACCGCCAGGTTTTGGACGCACCGTCCGGTTCCATGTCAGCGCCCAGCAGCCCGACGCCGACCCGTACGTCCCCCGGCTTCCGGCTCAGGTCGCCCTCATCCAGAACATACGCATGAGACACGCCCAGTTCGCCGATCATGTCGCCGATGATCGTGTTCAGGTCGGATCGTGATGAAACCGCGGGGAGCAGCGTCTCGTATTTTTTCCGGATGGCAGTCCAGTCCTTTCCGTGCATGTCCGGATCGTAAAAAAAGTCCCTGGTCTGTCGCCAGACGTCCCTTAGAATCACCGCGTATTCCATCGCGAAATCCACTTCCTGCCTGAGCCCGTGCCAGTCCAGCGCTCCGTCGCCCTTGACGGACTCGCCGAGGGGTTCGATCACGCCCGAGAACGCGCCGGAAAGGTATGACACCCTGGATCCGTCGGACGAGACGGAATAGCTTCCGATGCCGTGGATGATTTCGGTGTCGCGGCGGGTTACCGCATTGTACTTGTGAAGGCTGAAGTCGGACGTGCGTTTCGGTCTTAGAAAAGCGTTCCAGCCTGGAAATCCGTATTGCTCCTTCGAGAGGTAAAAAAATCCGTCCGATCCGCCCTTCAGCGAGGCGAAGGTTCCGGCCGGAAGGGGGACTGAAAAAATCCTTTGCCCCAGACCCGACGTGTCGATGGACAGGCTGGAGGCCTCTGATGCGGCGCTCTCCCGTATGCCGGTGTTCATCCTGTCCACGAACGGCGGTTCCTGCCCGGCCTGAAGCTGGAAAGCCAGCACGCACGTCATCCTGTCGAGGATGTGGTTGTCCATGAAAGGATCGAGCAGGGGCTCGAAGCGGCGCAGACTTAAGATGTAAAGCCATTTCCCGTTCCGGTCGAAGGCGGGCGACGTGTTGTCATAGCGGTCGTCGGTCAGCCGCAGCGACCGGTTTTCCTTGAGGCCGTAAAGATACACGGCGTTGTTCATGTTGGGTTCGCACCGGGTGTAGGCAATCCATTTTGAGTCGGGTGACCAGTCGTATTCGGCCACTTCCCAGAATATTTCATTGTCGCGCTGGTACAACGCACGGTCGATTTCATGCATCTTTTTTTCAGCCACGTCCACCCAGCGCAGGCGGTAATCCTTGTCCCCGAAGGCGATTTTTCTGGAATCGGGAGACCAGACGGGGTGGTAGGGCGTGGTTTTCAGGTCGCCTGTGAGGTTGATCCACCGGGCCTCCGGGCCGGGGGACATGACGTACAACGCGGTTTCCCCCGAGAGATCCGAGAAAAAAGCCACCCATTTTCCGTCGGGCGAAGGCGCCGGCGATATTTCATTGGAATACGAGCGCGTCAGGTTGACTGCATCGCCC
>JBFZEN010000359.1:0-3529 GCA_041306805.1 bacterium | reverse complement strand
CGATCCAGCTGAGAGACGCTGGACCTACGGCCCTAAAAGGTTTATTCGATCCCTCCGTAAACTCCGTTTCCTACGGGACCTACGGTCCCTCCGGAAACTTCGTTTCCTTCAGGACCTTCGGTCCGCTTCGCTGGGACCTGCGGTCCTAAAGGATCTACTCGACCCAAAAGGGTTTATTCAACTTTAATCGAGGCGACGGGGCAATCGTCCGCGGCTTCCCGGATGCAGGTTTCGTTCGCATTTAAATCGGCCCCTTTGATGACAGCGGCAAATTCATCGCCCATTTCAAATACATCGGGGCAGGTATTGACGCATAGCTGGCATGCGGTGCAGGTATCCTCAATCCATACTTTTTGGACTGCCATATCATTCTCCTTTCTTGGATATTCCATTGAAATTTATTGTTTTTCATATGAATGTCAAGGTTTTTATTTGTCTTGAACTTTGTCGCGCAATTTGCTACATTTCAATAACTTGTGAAAACCTGCGGGGTGATTATGGCAACTCAATTTGAAATCCGTTATGCCGCTCATCCGGACGATGTAAAGCGTTTTGACACGGAACGATTGCGGGAACATTTTTTGATCGAAGATATTTTAACCAACGACGCAATCCGGTTCGTGTACTCCCATTACGACAGAATCATGGTCGGCGGCGCCGTTCCCGTCAAACAGGCGCTTCAACTTGAGGCAGTGGATCCCATCCGTTCAGATTATTTTCTGGAGCGGCGGGAATTGGGCATCATCAATGTGGGGGGAAAAGGCGTCGTGGTGGCGGACGGGGAATCCGTCGAGCTCGAATACAAGGAGGCCCTGTACATCGGCAGAGGCATCAAGGACGTTTCTTTTAAAAGTCAGGACGCCGGGAAACCGGCACGCTATTACATGAATTCGGCTCCGGCCCACACGGCTTATCCCGTCCAGAAAGTCAACCGGAAGAACGCGCTTGTGGTCGACCTGGGTTCAGTGGAAACCGCCAACCAGCGGCGGATATTCAAATTGCTCGTCAACCAAGTCATCAAAACATGTCAGGTGCAGATGGGCATGACCGAATTGAAAACCGGCAGTGTCTGGAATACCATGCCGCCTCACGTGCATGACAGACGCATGGAAGTCTATTTCTATTTTGAAGTGCCCCAGGGACAACCGGTATGCCATTTCATGGGGGCCCCCGCTGAAACCCGGCACATCTGGATGAAGAACGAACAGGCCGTGATTTCGCCCGATTGGTCCATCCATGCGGCCGCGGGCACTTCGAACTACACCTTTATTTGGGGAATGGCGGGAGAAAATCTGGATTACGACGACATGGATAAAATCACGCCAGTCGAACTGAAGTAGAATCAACAACAAGGAAAAATAACCATGGGTGATCTTTTCAGCTTAAAAGGTAAAACTGCCCTGGTTACGGGCGGCACGCACGGTCTGGGCATGGCCATCGCAACAGGATTGGCCAATGCGGGCGCCACGATAGTCGTCAATGACATTTTTTCAGACAAGCTGGCCGGCGCCATCGAGGAATACAAGAAGAGCGGCATCAAAGCCGGCGGCTACCTGTTCGATGTGTCGAAGGAAAATGAAGTCATCGATACGCTCCTGAAGATCGAAAAGGAATGGGGCGCCGTCGACATCCTCGTGAACAACGCGGGCATCATCAAACGCATTCCCCTGGTGGATATGAGCGTGGCCGAATTCGAGGATGTGATCCGGATAGACCTGGTTTCGCCTTTCATCATGGCCAAGCACGTGGTCAGGCGCATGATCGAGCGCAAAAGCGGAGGAAAAATCATCAACATGTGCTCCATGATGAGCGAGCTGGGCCGGAACACGGTCGGGGCCTATGCCGCGGCCAAGGGCGGCCTGAAAATGCTCACCAAGAACATGGCCACCGAATGGGCCAAATTCAACATCCAGTCGAACGGAATCGGTCCGGGGTATTTCGCTACCGCCCAGACCGCGCCCATACGCGTGGGCGGGCATCCTTTCAATGAATTTATCATCGACCGCACTCCGGCCGGCCGGTGGGGAGATCCCGAAGACCTTCAGGGGGTCGCCGTTTTTCTCGCGTCCAAGGCCTCGGATTTCGTGAACGGGCAAATCGTGTACGTGGACGGCGGTATTCTGGCGACAATCGGAAAACCGCACGGAGAACTATGACCTTCCGTCATCGGGCTTTGGATGCCATGAATCGCCGACTCTTCTTATGCATTTTTTCTTGTGTCTTTTTTTCTCTGTCATGGACGGCCGGTTTTGCTTCCGCCCATACGGGAACCGCGACGGATATCGTCGTCGTTTCGTCCGATGAAAACGGATGCACGATCTCTTTTTCCCCTCGTACATTACAGACCGATACCGTTTTTCTCAATGGAAAAACATACGGTTTTCTGTCCTTCGACCGGTCCGTGCCTTACGGACAGCCCGGAGATCCCTCGATACCCTGCCGGATTATTTCAGTCGGCGTACCGCCCGAAGGCGGCGTCAGGGTTTCGCTTGTCGACGCGGACGCCGGCGAAACCAGGACCATGCGGCTCGCCCCCGTTCCGGGGGTCGAAAAGAAGGACGGATTGGGCGCAAGCCTGTACCGTGAAGGGGCCGTTTATCAATCGCCTGGCACGGTTCCTCAGTCGTTTTTCAATGCGGAAGAACCCGCGTGGGCCGGTGTTCAGCGAATTGTGCGCATCGCTGTTTTCCCCGTACGTTTTGATCCGATTAAAAATATCCTTGAAATCCATTCCAGGCTGACCCTGCGCGTTGCGTTTGAATCTTCTTCCAACACGCTGCAAACCGGGACTCCGGTGCGTGAAAGCCGCTTCTACGAAGACGCCATTCTCAATTATCCGGTGGCTGGAAAATGGCAGAAACCGGCCGCTTCATCCGCCGGCCGGCTTGAAAAACCGGCGCTGACCGGCTTATGGTACAAAATTCCCGTGGCCGAGGAAGGCGTTTATAAAATCACGGGCAAATTCCTTCGCGAGAAGGGGGTCGACATCGGTTCCATTCAGCCGGGCACCCTGAAGATATGCAACAATGGAGGCCGGGTTCTGCCGCGCAGCCTGTACGATACGAGACCGGACAGTCTGATTGAGAATCCCATTCTGGTTACGGGGGCCGATGACGACCGGTTCGACGATTCCGACACCATCCTGTTTTTCGGCAGAAAATTGACCGGCTGGGAGTTTTCGTCGGTTTCACAACGGTGGAGTCATTACAGCAACGCTTACGCCTTCAAGAACGTGTACTGGCTCGGTTTCAACGATGGAAGACAGGGAAAACGCATTCAAACGGCCGCCGGGGGCGATCAGACGGCACAGCTCCGCACCCAGTTCACCGACAGGTTCTTTTTTGAACAGGATAAATTGAATCCGCTCGAGGGCGGCATGATATGGCTGTGCAATGAATTCGACGCCGGATCGGCCTTTTCTTCGGCCTTCAGCACCGATTTCAATCCGACCGACCCCGTTTCGAACGATTCAGCGCGGATCCGGATCCGGTTCAAGGGCGGCGAGCTGGATGCCTATGCGACTCAAGAA
>JBFZEN010000358.1:0-10635 GCA_041306805.1 bacterium | reverse complement strand
AAATCGGGTATGCCGTACCTGAGAAGGCCGCCCGGCTTGTCCTGTCTTTCGAACACCACGACGTCATGCCCCGCCCGGGCGAGCTGTTGAGCGGCTGACAGGCCGGCGGGTCCCGAGCCCGCCACGGCCACGCGTTTTCCCGAACGCACGAGGCAGGGTTCGGGCTTGATCAGGCCGAGGGCCCATCCCTGTTCGGCCACGGCCAGTTCGATGGAACGGATGGTCACGGATTCCTGGTTGATGGACAGGGTGCAGGCGGCCTCGCAGGGCGCGGGGCATATTCGTCCCGTGATTTCCGGAAAATTATTCGTTTCATGCAGCAGGTCGAGGGCGAGCTTCCACCGGCCGCGGTACACCATGTCGTTGAAATCGGGAACGCGGTTCGACAGGGGGCAGCCGAAAGTGTGGCAGGATGGCACGCCGCAGTCCATGCAGCGGGCGGCCTGGTTCTGCAGTTTCCTGACGGGAAACGGCATCTCAAATTCGGAAAAGTTCCTGATGCGCTCGGGTACGGACCGTTTGGCGGGATTTTCCCTCCGGTATTCCAGAAAACCGGTGGACTTAGCCATGGAACACCTCCTCGGAGGCCGAGACGGTTTCGCGGCTGACGTCCTCCTGCAGGCGCATGCGTTCGAGCACCTTGCGGTAATCCATGGGCATGACCTTGACGAATTGCGGAAGCAGGGCGTCCCAATTGGAGAGGATGACCTTGGCGCGCTGGCTTCCTGTGAATTTCACGTGGTTTTCGAGCAGAAGCCTGAGACGCCCTCTATCTTCGACGGTCCATACGCTCTCGAGGTCGACCATGTCGAGGTTGCAGCGGGTGTCGAACAGTTCGGTTTCGTCAAAAACGTAGGCGATGCCTCCGCTCATGCCGGCGGCGAAATTCTTGCCCGTCGGTCCGATCACCACGACGGTGCCTCCGGTCATGTATTCGCAGCCGTGATCCCCCAGGCCCTCCACCACGGCGACGGCGCCGCTGTTCCTGACCGCGAAACGTTCGCCGGCCGTGCCGTTGATGTAGACTTCTCCGGCCGTGGCGCCGTACAGAGCCACATTGCCGCATATGGCGTTTTCGTGGGGCCGGAACGACGCGTTTCCGGGGGGAACCAGAATGATGCGGCCGCCCGACATGCCCTTTCCCACGTAATCGTTGGCGTCCCCTTCCACGCGCAGGGTAACGCCCGGAGCCAGAAAAGCGCCCAGGCTTTGCCCCGCCGAACCTTTGAGGGAAATGCGTATGGCGCCGTCCGCCAGGCCCTGGGCGCCGGCCCTTTTCACGATTTCGCCGCTGAGGCGTGCACCGACGGTCCGGTGCACGTTCCGCACAACGGCCTCGATGACCACGGATTGGCCGTTCTCAATGGCCGGCCTCGACTTTTCGAGCCATTCTTCATCGAGCGCGGACCGTTTCAGCCGAATCCGGGAATGGAGGCAGCGACGCGGGAGTGCGGGATCCGCCTTTCCAGCTTCCAGCAGGGGCCGCAGATCCAGTGTGGATGCCTTCCAGTGATTCGGGTCGGCCTTGAATTCAAGCATGTCGGTTCGCCCGACCATGTCGTCCACTGTCCTGAATCCCAGTGCGGCCATGTGCGCGCGCAGGTCCTGGGCGATGAACCCGAAGAACCGCTTTACATGATCGGCTTGTCCGGCGAAGCGCGACCTGAGCTGGGGATCCTGCGTGGCCACGCCCACGGGGCAGGTGTTCAAATGACATTTCCTCATCATGACGCACCCGAGCGATATGAGAACGGCCGTGCCGAAGCCGAATTCCTCGGCCCCCAGAAGGGCGGCCACGGCCACATCCCTTCCCGTTTTGAGCTGGCCGTCGACCTGCACGCGGATGCGGTCGCGCATGGCATTGCCGATCAGAGTCTGCTGGGTCTCGGCCAGGCCCAGTTCCCAAGGCAGGCCGGCGTGCTTGATGGCGGTGAGCGGAGACGCGCCCGTTCCGCCGTCCTGTCCGGAAATGAGCACCATATCGGCGCCCGCTTTGGCCACGCCCGATGCGATGGTTCCCACGCCGACTTCAGAAACCAGCTTGACCGAAATGCGGGCATCGGGACTCACGGTTTTGAGGTCATAGATCAATTGGGCGAGATCCTCGATGGAATAAATGTCATGGTGCGGGGGCGGAGAAATCAGCGTCACGCCCGGCGTGGTATGTCGTACGCGCGCGATGTCTTCCGAAACCTTGTGCCCCGGTAACTGGCCGCCCTCGCCGGGTTTGGCCCCCTGGGCGACCTTGATCTGGAGTTCGTCGGCCTGGACCAGGTACTGGGTGGTGACGCCGAACCGTCCCGAGGCCACCTGCCTGATCTTGGACCTGCGGTTCGATCCGTCCGGCATGGGCTTCGCACGGTCCGGATCCTCGCCGCCTTCGCCTGAATTGCTCGAAGCACCCAGCGCGTTCATGGCCATGGCGATGGTTTCGTGCGCCTCGCGGCTGATCGAACCGAACGACATGGCCGACGAAACGAAACGTTTGACGATCGCTTCGATGGGTTCCACTTCTTCTATGGGAACGGGTTTTCCTTTTTTGAATTCCAGGTATCCCCTGAGCATTCCGGCCGACCGGGTCAGGCCGTCCATGGTCCTGGCATAGGTCTCATACGCCTCCATGCCGCCGGTGCGGACGGCCTGCTGAAGCCGGTATATGGTTTCGGAATTCCAGAAATGCGTTTCTCCGCCGGAGCGGATGCGGTAGGCGCCTCCCGCTTTCAGCAGGAGGGCCGGCCTCCCGCGCCGAGGAAACCCCTCGGCATGCCGCAGTACGGCCTCATGCGCGATTTCCGCCAGCCCCAGACCGCCGATGCGTGAAGCGGTCCCCGTGAAAAACGGGTCGATGACCTCGCGCGCGATGCCGACCGCCTCGAAAATCTGCGAACCGAAAAAACTGTGCACCGTGGAGATGCCCATGCGGCTGAAGGTCTTGAGCAAGCCTTTTTTCACGGCCGTGACGTATGCGTCCATGGCCTCCTCGGGGGAAGCCGGCGTATCGAGAAGGTCGGCCTCGGCCATTTGGCGGATGGTGTGGAAGGCGAGATAGGGGCAGACCGCGTCGGCGCCGTACCCCACCAGCAGCGCGAAATGGATGACTTCGCGCGCCTCTCCGGTTTCGACAATGATGCCGGCCGAATTGCGCAATCCCTTTCTGATCAAATGATGGTGCAGGCCCGCGGCGGCCAACAGGGAGGGAATAGGCGCCTTTTCGCTGTCCGTCCGCTTGTCGGACAGAATGAGAAGCGTCGCTCCCTCGTGCACGGCCTGTTCGGCCTGGAGGAACAGCGCGTCCAGGGCCATCCGCAGGGCTCCGGTTTCCCCCCTGGCCTGGAAAATCGAATCGAGTTCCCTGATCACGAATTCCTGATGCTGGGACTCCCGTATCCGGGCCATGTCGCCGATCGTGAGGATGGGATGGTGCAATTTCAGGCCCTTGTACTGGTCCGGGCTTTCAACCAGAAAATTGTTCTCGCGTCCGACGAAGCTTTCGAGTGACATCACCAGCTCCTCGCGGAGCGGATCGATGGGCGGATTGGTGACCTGGGCGAACAGCTGTTTGAAATATGAAAATAAAGGCTGCGGATTGGACGAAAGTACGGCCAGAGGCGAGTCATTGCCCATGGAACCGACCGCTTCCTGCCCCCGGGAGGCCATGGGATTCATCAACATGCGCACCTCTTCGTCGGTGTAGCCGAAGGCGAGTTGAAGGCGGTGCAGGGTCTCCGGCTCGATGGACGGCAGGTCGGACGGCGTGAACAGCCCGCGTAATTCAAGCCGGTTGGCCTGGATCCAGCGCCGGTAGGGGCTTTGCCGCGAAATTTTGGCCTTGATCTCTTGGTCGGGAACGATGCGGTTCTGCTCCATGTCGAGCAGAAACATTTTACCTGGATGCAGGCGGCCCCGGCTCAGGATGTTTTCGCCCGGGATTTCCAGGACCCCGGTTTCTGAGGCCAGAACCACCCAGCCGTCCTTGGTGACGGTGTAGCGGGCGGGCCGCAGCCCGTTCCGGTCGAGCGTCGCGCCGATGTACCGTCCGTCCGAGAACACCAGCGCGGCGGGTCCGTCCCAGGGTTCCATGAGGGCCGAATGGAATTCGTAAAAGGCGCGTTTGTCTTCGCTCATGTGGATGTGCGAATCGAACGATTCCGGAACCATCATCATCACCGCGTGGGGCAGGGAACGCCCGGCCAGAACGAGCAGCTCCAAGACATTGTCGAACACGGCCGAGTCGCTTCCGCCCTCGACGATGACGGGCTTGACTTTGTCGATGTCCCTTCCGAACAGCGGCGACTGCATCAGGACTTCCCGCGATTTCATCCGGTTCATGTTGCCCCGCAGGGTGTTGATCTCGCCGTTGTGCCCCAGGTAGCGGAAGGGCTGGGCGAGGTTCCAGCTGGGCAGGGTATTGGTGCTGTAGCGCTGGTGGACCAGGGCGAAGGCGCTCTCGAAAGCGCCGTCGGCGAGATCCGGGTAATACAGGGGAAGCTGCGTGCCGGTCAAAAGACCTTTGTACACGATGATGCGGCTCGACAGGCTCGACACGTAAAAGGAACTGACATCGCCGGCCAGTGACGACGCCGATTTTTCGATGAGCCGACGGACCACATACAGTTTCCGTTCGAAGGCGCCGGCGTCGAGGTTCTCCGGTCTGGCGAGAAACACCTGCTCCACATCGGGTTCCGTGGAGCGGGCCAAAGCGCCCAGGCAGGAGGAATCGGTGGGCACCCGCCTCCATCCCAGCACGCTCAGGCCTTCCGCAGAAGCGAATTTCCCGAAGGCGTTTCGGCAGGCCTGTGCCAGGGTGGGCGTTTTCGGCATGAACAGCATGCCCGAGGCGTATTTGCCCGCCGGGGGAAGGTCGAAACGCAGATCTTTCCGGCGGAAAAAGGCGTCGGGAATCTGCAGCAGAAGGCCCGCACCGTCGCCGGTGGAACGGTCGCTTCCCAGCGCGCCCCGGTGCTCCAGATTGACAAGAATCCGGATGCCGTTTTCAACCGCAGCGCGTCCGGGTTTTCCGTCGATGCGGGCGACGAAACCCACACCGCAGCTGTCATGTTCGAACCGGGGATCGTATAATCCCCGGGGAGAGGCCGTGCCGGCGCCGTTCCGTTTGAAGAATTTTTTTATCTCGGACATGATGAGGGTCCACTTTTTTTAAGAAAATAGAACACGGATCTCCGCGGATTTTAAACGATCGGTCTTACATAATAAACAGCATTTCCGAGTATTTCGGCAAAGGCCACAAATCGTCGTCGATGATTTCTTCGAGGGCGTCGGCGGAAAGGCGCACCTGTTCGAGCCGGTCGACGATGTGGTCGCTCAAATACTTGGCTCTTTCCGAAAGGTCGGCCACGCCCAGCCCCTTGGCCAGTTCCTTCTGTATCTTCACGCAGCCAGCCCTGGAGGCGTCTATTTTTTCGACGATTGTTTTCAAAATATCGATCTCGGAGGCCGGAGGTTCGATTTTCGCCACTTCCCGGATGTCCAGAAGGCCTTCGATCGACTCCGCCAGCCGCTTCTGATAGACCAGGGCGGCGGGGATAATGCGCGTCTCAATCATGTCGCAGAACGTTTCGGCCTCGATTTCGACGGTCTTGACGTATTGTTCAAGGCTGGTGTGATACTGGGCTTCCAGTTCCTCCCTCATAAAGACGCTTTGCGTGGTCAGCAGTGCCATGTTCTTGGGCGCCACGAAGGCATCGAACGCATACGCGGACCGCTTGACGTTGGGCAGGCCCCGTTTGGCCGCTTCCTTCGCCCATTCCTCGCTGTAATTGTTGCCCTCGAAACGGATGGGCTCGGTTTCCCTGATCACTTTTGCCAGGACGCCGAGAACGGCCTTGTTCAAGTCGTTATTTTTTGCGAGCTCCTTTTCGATGTCGGCATGTATGACGTCGATGGATTCAGCCACGGCCGTGTTCAGAACCACGTTCGACAACGAGACGGAAGCCGAGGAACCGATGGCGCGGAATTCGAACTTCGCTCCCGTGAAAGCGAACGGAGACGTGCGGTTCCTGTCGGTGTTGTCCTTTGAAACCGTCGGCAGTTTGCCGAGGCCGAGGTCGATGACGGCCTGCTTGGTCACTTCCGAAATTTTGCCCGCTTTGATGTCGTTCAGAATGGTGTTCAACCGCTCGCCGAGAAACACGGACATGATGGCGGGCGGGGCTTCGTTGGCGCCGAGCCGGTGGTCGTTGGAGGCACAGGCGACGGAGGCGCGGAGCAGGTCGCCGTATCCGTGCACGGCCTTTAAAATGGAGACCAGAAACACCAGGAATTGCAGGTTCTGCTCGGGAGTTTTTCCGGGATCAAGCAGGTTGTTGTGGTCGGAATCCTCCATGGACCAGTTGTTGTGCTTGCCGCTTCCATTGACTCCGGCGAACGGCTTTTCGTGCAGGAGCAATGCGAATCCGTGCCGGTCGGCCGCCTTTTTCAGGACTTCCATGGTCAAATGGTTCCTGTCCGCGCCGATGTTCGATTCGGCGTAAATCGGCGCGATTTCGAACTGGCCCGGGGCCACTTCATTGTGGCGGGTTTTGGCGGGAACGCCCAGCCTGTAGAGCTCTGATTCGGAATCCTGCATGAATCCCAGCACGCGCTCCTTGATGGAACCGAAATAATGGTCTTCGAGTTGCTGACCCTTCGGGGGCTTGGCTCCCTGCAGCGTACGGCCCGTGATCTGCAGGTCGGGGCGCAGTATGTAAAATGCCTTGTCGATCAGGAAGTATTCCTGTTCCGTGCCGATGGTGGTGACAACGCGGTTCGCTTTCGTGTTCCCAAAAAGCTTTAAAACCTTTATCGCCGACCGGTTGATGGCCTCCATGGACCGGAGCAGGGGTGTTTTCTTGTCCAGTGCCTCGCCATGATAGCCGATGAACACCGACGGAATGCAGAGGATGCCGCCCCGGGGTCCCTCCATGATGAAGGCGGGACTGGTGGGGTCCCACATGGTATATCCGCGCGCCTCGAATGTGGTGCGTATGCCTCCGCTGGGGAAGGACGAGGCGTCGGGTTCGCCCTGCACGAGCTGGTCGCCGCGGAAACGTTCGAGGGCGTTGCCCTCGTCGTCGAATTCGAGAAAAGAGTCGTGTTTTTCGGCCGTGAGGCCGGTTTGCGGCTGGAACCAGTGAGAAAAATGCGTCACGCCCTTTTCAATGGCCCATTCCTTCATGGCGTGGGCGACGGAATTGGCTATGGACATGTCGAGCTTGTGACCCTTGCGTATGGTGTTGCGGAGTTTGACATAGACGTCTTTCGGCAGTTTGTCGAGCATGACCTTGTCATTGAAGCAATTGACGCCGAATTCCCCCGTCCTTTTGCCGTTGGCATGTTCCCCGGGCTTGGAATTGCATCTTGCCGCGATGCCGAGCAGGACCGCTATTCGGGGATTCAGATGGTTGCTCATGTTCTATCTCCTCAATGTTGGATTATTTACTTTTCAACCAATCATGCAACAAATATACCATATCAGGATTTCGATGAATCAGGCAATATAAAGCACTTGATAACAGCATGTTAGGAAAATAACTCATTTAGTCCTGAACAAATATTAATAATACAAAAATGTTGCTTAATCAATAAAAATATACAAATATGTACCTTATATGGCTTTGCCGCCTTTTTCACCCGTGCGAATCCGTATGCAATCATCGAGTTGCGTGATGAATATTTTCCCGTCTCCGCCCGTACCGCCGTTATGCCTGGCCGATTTCAGAATGGCATTCACCGTGATGTCCGTAAAATCGTCATTGCAGGCGATGTCGAGCCGCACCTTGGGCATCAGGTTGGGCGCGACTTTCTGGCCGCGATAGAGATCCTCGTCGCTGTACTGGCCGTGGCCCGTGCAACGGCTCACCGTGATTCTGGTGATTTCCGCTGCAATCAACGCTTCGCGGACTTCGTCGAGTTTGTCGGGCTGTATCACCGCTGTGATCATTTTCATTTTATTTTTCTCCTTCACCCATTTAAAAAATTTTGCCGGTGGTTTCGGGAACCAGGATGCCCGTGATAAAAAATATTCGGCCTGTTTTTGTTCAACTCAAATTGATCAGGCCGTATCCGTGTTCGCCGTGCAGGTGGTAGTCGAGGCCCGACATCTCGCCTTTTACGCCAAGTTTGAGTCCGGCTGTTTTATCAACCAGCAGCAATATGACCAGCGTGATCGCAGCCGAATAGACAATGGTCAGACCAACGCCGGCGGCCTGGACCTTGAGCTGATCGAATGCGGTCCAGGTTCCCCCGGCGGCCGCTGCGGCGCCGGCCATCCAGCCCGGGCGGATGAAAAAGGCCAGGAGCAGGGCGCCGGTGATGCCCGCCACGCCGTGTATGCCGAACACGTCGAGGCTGTCGTCGTAGCCGAGCCGGTTCTTCACGAGAATGGCGCCGTAGCAGACCAACGAAGCAATCATTCCCAAAATCACGGCGCCGTACGGCCGGACCACGCCCGCGGCGGGTGTGATGACCACCAGTCCGGCCAGTATGCCCGAACACAAGCCCAAAGAGGTCGCCTTCTTCTGGTGCGCGGCTTCGATGAGCATCCATGAGAAGGCGCCCGAGGCGGCCGCGATTTGGGTGACGGTCAACGCCCGGGCCGTATCCAGACCGCTGGAAATCGAGCTCCCTGCGTTGAATCCGAACCAGCCGACCCAGAGCAGGCCCGCGCCCATCAATGTCATGACGAGGTTGTTGGGGTTCATGGCCGTGTCGGGGTAGCCTCGTCTCGATCCGAGATAAAGCGCAGCGATAAGTCCGCTGATGCCGGCTGAGATGTGCACGACAGTGCCGCCCGCGAAGTCGATGGCGCCGGCCGCGCCCATGTTGAACAGGAAGCCGTCCTTGGCCCACACCCAATGGCAAATGGGGCTGTAAACGAAAATGCTCCACAGCGTGATGAAAATCAGGTAACCCCTGAAGCGCACGCGTTCGGCGAAGGCGCCCGCGATCAGCGCGGGCGTGATGATGGCGAACTTGCCCTGGAACATGGCGAAAACATATTCGGGTATGCCTGCTTTTAAAATGGTATCGTCCATACCCTTCAGAAGAAGGTAATTCCTGTTCCATCCGATCCAGCCGCCGAGAATGTTATCGCCGAAACACAACGCATAGCCGCAAACGGCCCACAGCACGCCGATGACGGCCATGGAGGCGTAACTGTGCATCATGGTTCCGAGCACGTTTTTGGTGCGGACCAGTCCGCCGTAGAACATGGCCAGGCCCGGTATCATGAGCAGCACGAGGGCCGTGGAAGTCAGCATCCATGCCGTGGCGCCGGAGTCGTTCGCCGGCTGGGCGTGCAGTAGTGCCGGCAGCATCGCCAACGCTGTTATGAATACCCCCGTCACTTTGATCTTTTTCATTTCAACCTCCTTGATTATTGGGATTGAGACAATGCAAGCAGAATGCCAAATTCAGAAGTTGGATACATATAACTATTGATAACAATATATTATGAACTGGATTCGTGTTCTAAAGTTGAAAAAATGCCAATAAGGTATACGTACAATTTTGTCATTAATTGTATATGGTGTTACGAAATTGTTGTATTATTGTTTAAATCAACGGACCGATCCATCCTATCCGCACCGGTCCGCTGCAACACGCTGACGTTGGGGCTGAAGGCGCAGGAAGCCCCGGACTCAAGAACCCGTACCAATTCTTTCCGGATGCATAGTCGATACTTACCCGGATTTTATCGGTCAGGACCTTGTTCCGGGTCGCGATAAAACCCGGTTTCGCCGATATAACCTGTGGACGATATGGGAGGGGAAATCAAGATAAAAAAAACCGGCGCATACCGATGCGCCGGTTTTTTTATGGATACACCCGGTTGAAGGGCTTATTTGATTTTGGCGGGTTCCAGTTTCGGGACCATCAAGTGGATGATGAGCAGCGAAACAAGATAAATAGAACTCGCGACGATGAAAATGGGCATGTAATTGTTGGGATTGATGTTCAAAACCCAGCCGATGATGTTGGAAATGAAGGCTCCGCCCAGGCCTCCCAATGCCCCGCCGATGCCGACCACCGAACCGACGGCGCGTTTGGGAAACATATCCGAGGCGCAGGTGAAAAGATTCGCCGACCAGCCCTGGTGTGCGCCGCAGGCGAGGCCGATGAGAAGAACGGCCACCCATTTATCGGCCGTGATCGAGGCATAGAAAACGGGTATGACCAGGAGGGCGCAGATCAGCATGGCCGTCTTGCGCGCCGCATTGAGCGACCATCCGCGCTTGAGGAAAATCGCGGGCAACAAGCCGCCGCCGACGGAACCCACGTCGGCCATCAGGTAAATGATGATCAGCGCGCCCGCCATGGACTTGATGTCCACGCCGAACCGCTGGTACAGAAATCCGGGCACCCAGAACAGCCATATCCACCAGATGGGGTCGGTCAGGCCCTTCCCGATGGCGAAAGCCCAGGTCTGCTTGAATTTAAACAGGGGCGCCCATGGCATCTTCTCTGTTTTTTCTTTTCCACCGCTCTGGATGTAGGCCAGCTCGCCCTTTGAAACCTTCGGGTGCTCTTCCGGGCGCTTGTAGACAAACCACCACAGCGCGGCCCAGAAGAAGCCAAGGAACCCGGTCATGATGAAGACCCATTGCCAGTGATGCAGGGTCGCCAGAATCAATGCAA